>CAMWIU010000116.1 GCA_947174385.1 uncultured Treponema sp. | reverse complement strand
GGCGAAAGGCGCGGCATCGTGAAATTCCAAAGCGAGTTTTATTACAAAAATTATTTCGGCGAAAAAAGCGATTCAAAGCATTCCTATGAAACTTTCATTCAAGTGACGGATTTGGGAATTACGGCGCGAGTGGCTCCGGAAAAAATCATCGCGAATGTTTCAAGTCTGAAAAGCGGAAAATCACTTTCCGATGTGGAAGTGATTTTGTTTCAAATGCCGGAAGAAAATGATGAGGATTATTGGGAAAAAGTTTTCCGAATGAAAGATGCGAAAGTTGTGGCCTCAAAAAAAACTTCGCCGCAAGGAATCGCAGTTTTCGAAGGAAGTTTCGATGTTTCGAAAAATTATTTTCTTTTGTGCAGAACGCAAAATGATAGGGCGATTCTTTCAATTCACGTCGCGCGAAATTCCGCTCGGGCTAGGACGCAAATCATAACGCAAAGTGACGTGTTCCGTCCAGGCGACAAAGTGGAAGCGAAGGTGATTGACCGAACTTTCCAAGACGGAAAATATTCTAATTATCAGGGCGGCTATACAATCAGAATCGTTGACCGCCGGTATGAACGCGGCCGAAAAGTTTTTGCGGAATTTTCTGGCACTGCTTCCAAGCAAGGCTCGGCTTGTGCCGAATGGCTTGTTCCCGAGGACGCTGTTCCAGGAAATTATTTCATTGAATATGAGCGGCAAGAAGGGCATCAAAAGCAGTACGCTAGATTTTCTGTGCAATATTTCGAGCGGCTCAAGTTCAGCGCGAACGCGGAAATCACTCCTATTTTGTACACGCGCGGAGACACGCTTACGGCAAATGTGAGCGCATCGTATTTGGGAGGCGGCTCACTTTCGGGCGGAAGTGCGCGCGCGGAATGGACTCGCAATCAAACGAATTTTGCGCCAGGTGGCGAATATGCGGAGTACGTTTTTGGGCCTGCAGCTTTTTCATATTTGAGAAATTACGGCTATGTTGAAGATGTCGAAGAAGAATATTTTTATGAAAGCGAGCAGGCGAATTTAAATGACGACGGCACTGCCAATTTTTCTGTAAAAAGTGGAACGGAAAAAAAAGACGGCGCGCCTTATGAATACAATTTGCAGGCTTTGATTACCGACAGTTCAAATCAAATGATTGCCGCTCGCGACAAAGCCATAGTTCATCCCGCGTCATTTTATATCGGCGTGAAAAAACTCAGCGAGCGACTCGGATTTGCGAAGGCGGGTGAAAGGCTTTCTTTTAAATATGTCGCGCTCACTCCCGAAGCGCAAATTGCAAATGACGCGCTTTTTTCAAAAGAAAATTTTTCTTGGAAACTCGAGCATAAAATTTGGAAGAGCGAATTTTATCTTGACGAATATGGAATTCAGTATACGGAATGGAAAGAAGATTTTGAACTTGAATCCGAAGGAACTTTGAAAGAGCGCAATGGCGAATTCTCACTTGTGCCAAAAGAGGGCGGGGCGTACATTTTGACTTTGCGCGGAACAGATTCAAAAGGGCGCAAGGTTTTGACGGAATTCTATTTCTATGCGAGCGGAAAAGAAATGAACTCGAATTTTCTCCGCGAAAACAATTCTCCGAAAATAGAACTTGTAGCGGATAAAGAAAAATATTCAGTCGGCGAGACAGCTACAATAGCAGTGAATTCAAGTTTGCAGGACGCGAGTCTGCTTGTCACTATTTGCGCCGACGGCGTTTTCGATTATCAAATTTTGGATTTGAAAGGGAACTCCGCTTTGATTGAAATTCCAATCAAGGAAAATTATTTGCCGCGAATAGAAGTGTGTGTGTCATCGCATTCGGCGCGAACTGGAGGCGGCGCACAAGACTATGACGCTTCCGATGAAGGAAAGCCAAAGGAAGTGCTTGCTTCAATTGAACTTGAAATTTCCTGCGAAACAAGATCGTTCGAAATGAAAATTGATTCGGCGAAAAAAACTTACGCGCCTGGGAGCACCGCTCAAATCGAAATCGAAGCATTGAAGAACGGCGTTCCGTTGGAAGGCGCGGAACTCGCACTCATGGTTGTGGACAAAGGCGTTTTGAATTTGACTGGCTACAAGGTGAAGTCGCCGTTGGAATTTTTCTATGACAAATATTTTTTCCGAACTTATTCAAGTAGCTACAATTCTCGTTCGCAACTTTTGAACAAAGTGGATTATGAAAGTTATACGACTGCCGCGCGGGAGCGCGAACTCATAATGTACAGAAATCACATGTTTGCTACGGCCGATGCGATGTCGATAGAACGTGTTGCGGAATATGACATGGCGAAGGCACTTCCGATGGCAAAAGCCGAGGCTGGCGGCATGGATTTTGGCGAGGACGAGAGCATGCAGGTGCGGAACAATTTCAACATGACTGCGGCATTCATTCCAGATTTGGTTACGGACGAAAATGGACGCGCGAGCGCGACATTCACATTGCCCGACACGCTCACTGAATACGAGGTCACTGTGGTCGGCGTTTGCGGCGACAATTTCGCGCTGGCTTCGCAAAGCCTTTCTGTTTCGAACCCTGTTTCCGTGCGAGATGTTCACACAAAAATTTTGCGGCTCGGAGATTTGGGCGAAGCAGGCGTAGTTATAACGAATACAAGTGCGGAATCTCGCTCTGTTCAAATCGAATTCGACATTTTGGAAGGACTTGAAAAGACTGGCTACAAAAAGCAGAATGGCGATGTGCCGCGTCGCAATGGAAAAGCCGAGGTTTCGGGAAAGAATGTCAAGACCATCACTGTGGAGGCTGGAAAAACAAAGAGCGTGATGTTCAATTTGCGCGCGCTTGATTACGGCTGGATTACGCTTTCATTCAAAGCAAAGTGCGACGGTCTTAACGAAGTGATATACAAAGGACTTGAAATACAAAAGCCTTATGTTTATGAAACTGTCACTACGCTCGGAAGCATAGAAAATGAAAGGCAGTCGATGACGGAAAAAATCGTGTTTCCGTCGCTTTCGCAAGACGGTGAAGGCTCGCTTTTCCTACAACTTGATTCCACGAGACTTGGAACACTTTCGAGCGCGGTTGACTATGTTTTCCATTATCCTTATGGCTGTCTCGAGCAGCGTTCGTCTGCAATAATGCCGCTTGTGGCGTTCGGAAATTGCATCGAAGTTTTCGGTCTGCAAAGCGAAGTGGATTCGCCGCGCGAGGCTGTGCAAAAGGAATTCGCTGAATGGGCGACGGTGCAGAAAAAGGACGGAGGCTTTCCTTATTGGAAGGATTCTGGCGAATCGTCGCTTGCCGTGAGTTTGCGCATCGCGGAAATCCTGATGCTCGCGAAAGAAAATGGAATCGAGATTCCTCGGCAGCTTGACGTTCAGAAGCTTCTTTCGTTCATTCAGAAAAAATATGATGAATGCAAAAAAGAGCGAATCGGGCTTTATGCGCAAAGTTATTGTATGTATGTGCTTTCGCGGATGGGGCAAAAATTCAGCGCGGCGCAATTGGACGAAATATTGAAAGACAAAAACGCTTCGATAAACTCGCTTGCTTTCGCGTCGCTTGCCGCTATTGAATGTGGCGAAAAAAATCTTGCGGAAGAAGCCGTGGCAAAAATCAAAAATGCTATGGCTTTGACTGCGCGCGGCGTTGTGTTCCAAAGCGGCGATCTTGAATGCTGGCATTTTTTCGGCGGAAAAATCGAACAGTACGCATTGTGTCTCGAACTTTTCTCCAAATTGAATCCGAAAGATTTCTATGTGGGCCGCCTTGTATACGAAATGCTTGAACTGCAAAAGGCGTTCAAAGGTACATGGCGTTCTACGGCGGAAACGAGCCGCGCCCTCATCGCGCTTGATTCGTACATCAAGGAGACGCATCTTGAGGATTCGGATTTTTCTGCGCAGATTTTGCTGGACGGAAAGGAATTGCTTCAAGGCGAATTCAAGGGAACGGGCGCAAATCCTGTGAACGCGCAATTCGAGTTTGCAAGCGAGGAAATTGCATCAGTCAAAAAAGAAGAGGAAATTCCGCTTGAAATAAAAAAGCAGGGAAATGGTACGCTCTACTACACCGCGAGCATGAAATACGCCATACCTGCCGAGGAGCAGCTTGCCCGAGACGAAGGGCTTTGTGTTTATACCGAGATTTCCGATGCTCGCACAGGAAAAAAAGTCGATGCTTCCAATTTGAAGAGCGGCGAAATATACAGGCAGAAAGTTTTCATCACTTCGAATAAAGACAGGACGTTCGTGGCGTTGAGGGCGGCTGTGCCAGCAGGATGCGAAATAATGAACGCCGCGTTTGCTACCACTGCCACAGTTCCGCAGAGAGACGAAGCGAAAGGAGAGAAGGCTTGTCGTTTTCCATGGAGTATGAGCCATCAGGATATCTACGATGCGGAAATACGATGCTTTTGGAACTACCTTTCGGCAGGAACGCAAAGTTTTGAATTCCTTTTCCGTGCCGGACGCATGGGAACTTACCAAACTCCTGCCATACTCGCCGAATGTATGTACGAGCCTGAAATTTTCGGCAGGAGCACGGGCTGGAAATGTAGGATAGAATAGAAATGAAATCCGTGCCGCGCAAGGCGGCACGGAAAACTACGAAGTTTGCAATGTGGGAAACGCGCCGCTTGGTTAGGCGGCGTTCACGGTTACTACATCGCTCACCGTTTCCACCGCGTCCTTGCGGTTTCTGCCTTTGGAAAGGTACGTGGTGCGGATGACAATCCGCCATGTGCCAGGGCTGACTGCTTTGGGAACAAAGAAATTCAGCTCAGTGGGCATATTGCGGAACACGTTTTCGGGAGGAACGGCAATCCAAGTGCTTTCGTCGGCATCGATCTTGCCGTATTCCTTTACGGGCGCGAACAATACGCCGCTGCTGTTGTCGCTGAGTTTGAGCCTCGCACCCTTTATGCGCGCGGGATTCTCGGCGACAAGCACCGATTCTGTACCTGTCACGATGTCCTCAATTTCCGTAACCTCAGGGCTTCCGTCGGCAAAGACGATTTTGTCCACGTTCAGGTCCGAAAGCGACTTATCCGCGAGCGCGGAAGGCTTGAACTTGATGTAGAAGTTTCCGCTGTCGGGTACTTCGCTTTTTCCTTTCACGCGGCATTTCATGGCGATATACAGCGTGCCAAGATCAAGCACGTTCACCGCCTTGCCCTGCGAAAGCATCTTGAGGATTTTCTTTTGGATAAGAATCGCGGCATACTGGAGCATGAACGGTTCTATGCCCGCATTGTCCTCCGCGATTTCCGAAAGTATGTTTTTAATCGAAGCCGTATTCCGCGATACTGTGGCGTAATACGTCCCATCCTTTGCAAAGTGGTTCTCGCGCAACGTCACGCTCAAAACCGAATTGCTATTTTCTAATGTAGAGATATTCTCTTTCATGTTAGTATCCTACTGTCTTTTCTGTGGGCGACAGTCCCCGTTTTTTTTTTTCGAGAAAAATTAAAAAAAAATTCTCCAATGAGAGGTTCTGCGCTTGCAAAAAAATCGAATAAAAGGTAGAATGCTTCTAGTAGTGGAAGCGTATCGCTTTCTATTCGACGGCCTAGAACTATGCCAGTAGTTTTAGGCTGTTTTTTTTGCAAGCGCGCGGACAATCATACGGCGCATACTTCAACCTCCTTCTCTCCTATTTTTATCTCGTCAAGCGACTGCAAGAACTGCTTGGCAGCTTCCTTTATCACACCGCAGATGAATTGTATCAGCGGCTTGATGACATAGTTTTGGAGGATTTCTTCCTGCGTCTTGCCTTCGGTAAACCGCTCCGGGCACAGAACGAATGCCATGATTGCATCGGTCTGTGTCTCGTGATGACTCAGTTCTGCCGATCCTTCGGTACACAGCTCCGTCGTGAACGCAACGCAGCCGATTTCGGCAAGGAAATTTTTGATAAAGAACTGGATATAATGGCATATCTCATGCGCTATGGTAAGAACGGCGAGGAGATTTCTATGGCACGCTTTTTCGTACACGTCGCCGCGGATAAAAATCTTGTTTTCCTGCGGGCTGTAAAAGGCTTCCACGGACGCTCCCCAATGCCATGTTTCGGTTTCACAAACCTCATAATTGAATGTACGGTCAAAAAGATGGAGACGCTCCAGCACGACCAGCGGGTCAAAGCGATCTGCAAGCCCGTAGCCGCACAGAAACCTTGACCAGAATGCCGCAATCTGCATCCCGGTCTCCGTAAGCACGATTGCTTCCGTGCCGGGCATCTCCGTTTTGTCGCTCAATGTTTCATACTGTCCCACTTCCATGCGTATATACCTCCGCAGCCTCACACTGTTTGAGGATGCTCTTTATCTGATTCATCTGCTGATCCGTCAGGCGGGAAAAATCCCGCGCGAACATCACGGCAGTCTCTACGACGTTCATATCTGTCCTGCGCTGATTAAAATTCACGTCTACCGCTCCTTTTGTCTGCGCCTCTGCTTCCGCCAGTTTTTTTGCCTGTTCCTCGTCAAGCGCATATTCCGCAACAATCTTCTCCACAAAATCATCCGGTATATCGCGCATACCGTTTTCTATGGCAGAAAGATATGCCGGGCTAACCCCCAGCCGTTCTGCCATAACCCCCAAAACTTCCGAGCAGTCAATTCTCATTTTCCTCAAGAACTTCCCAAACTCCGTCACTGCCATTATTTTTCTCCTGTTTTCTTTTTGCGACCTTATGTTGCCTTCACTATCTACTTAAAATATACTACTGATTTGGGTATTTGTCAAGTAAAATACTAAAAATTTTTTACATTTTTGTAAATC
>CAMWIU010000115.1 GCA_947174385.1 uncultured Treponema sp. | reverse complement strand
CATCTACACAAGCGGCTTCACCGTAAACACGACAGGAAACCTTTTGCACTTGCAGACCGCGCAACTTTTGATGGAAAAACAAATCGCGAACGCGAACGCGAATTTCAAAGCGCGGATGGCTTCAAACCAGCGCGGCGCGTTCAGCACCTACATTCCGATGGCAGAACTTGTAACGCTTCTCGGAAATTTCACGGGATTCAAAATGTCGAACAGGCTTTTGATTTCGCGAGCGGCGGACAGTTTCAATGAAAATCTCAATCCGATTGTTGACGTGATGAGTTTGATGTTCGGAATTGACGATCTCAAGGTGGGAATCATAAGCCGCGCAAACACGAACAATCAGGAAAAGGCGAAAACCACGACAATTGAAGGAACTATGGTCAACCTCGAGAACGACACGGGCTACATAACGGCGATAATCGGAGGAAGCAAATTCGACCAAGGAAACCAGTTCATTCGCGCGTCGCAGGCACGAGTACAGCCTGGATCTTCGTTCAAGCCGCTTTATTTTTCTGCGGCGATGGATTCCGGAAAATTCAACGCCTCCACTCCCCTGCTCGACGCTCCTTACGAATTTGTCACAAGCGACGGCGAGCAATACCTTCCGAACAATTACGGCGGAAAATGGCATGGAAATGTCTTGTTGTGGCGCGCGCTCGCGCTTTCTCTGAACATTCCCGCGCTAAAGGTCTTGGAAGGAATCGGATTTAAATCTGCAATCGATCGTTCTGTCGCATTGCTTGGAATTTCCGAAAAGGAACTTCCGCGCAGGGCGTTCGTGCCAGGATATCCGCTTGGCCTCGGAACAGTTTCCGTGCGTCCGATTGAAATGGCGCGGGCCTACGCCATATTTGCGAATGGAGGAAAGGCGATAACACCGACCGCCATCCGCACCGTGGAAGATCGAAATGGGAACATCATCCTCAACATAGACCGCGACGTGCACAACAAAATGAAAAAGCCGCAACAAGTAATCACTCCGCAGAACGCTTTTTTGATGACAAAGATTCTTGAAGGCTCAAAGACAATCGGCACCTTGCACTACGGCTCTGTCAACCGCTCAAGTCTCATCAACCGCGACTACAGCAATCCAGAAGGTTCGAAATTCATCTACACCGACAAGGCAGGAAAAAGATTTGAAATGCCGATTGCTGGAAAAACCGGCACGACGCAAAACTGGGCGGACGCATGGGCAATCGGCTACAGCCCCTACTACACCGCGGCATTTTGGTTCGGATTTGACACGCCCGGAATGTCAATGGGAATGGGAGGAACTGGAGCATCTTTGGCAGGACCTCCTTGGGGCGACTTTTTCCGCGTGATTCACCAAGGGCTTCCATACAAAGATTTTCCGCAGCCTTCCGAAGGCGTGACAAAGCGAACTGTATGCCGTGAAAGCGGCGGAATTCCTTATGAAGGCTGTCCGCAAATCACGCTTTGGTTTTTGAACAACAATGTTCCGCATGACTATTGCGATGTCCACGGAAGCACGGCCGCAAACCGCGCCGAACACACGACGCAGGCTTTGGAAAACGCGCTCTACCAGTCTGAAAGCTATCTCGAAGGTCTTCTCGAAGATTCGGACGAAATCGAGCTGAATTTGGACGGCTTGGATTTGGACGCGCTCATCAACGGATACTTTTCGGAAACGCAAGAAGATTCCAACGAAGCGAAAAATAAAAGCAAAAAAAATTCAAAGAATTCAAAAACAGTGAATTTTGACACGACAGATGCGGAATCAGAATTGGAATCGGAAGTCGAAGCAGAAGCCGCAGTCGAAATTCAGCAAGTCGAATCGGAGCAGACGGAATAAAAAATGCTGGTAAGTATAAAGGACATAAAAGTAAAACGCCGCGTAAGAAAAGATTTGGGCAATCTTGAGGATTTGAAAAACAGCCTCCGCCGCTACGGCCTTCTGAATCCAATCACGCTCAATGGCAAATATGAACTTGTGGCGGGCGAACGCAGACTGGAGGCGGCAAAGGCCATTGGCTGGACAAACATCAACGCGAACATCATCGACAACTTGAGCGAACTTTCTCAGTTGGAAATGGAAATCGAAGAAAACAACCAACGCAAGGAATTCACAGACGACGAACTGCTTGAAGGCTACAAGCGTCTCGAACGTCTGCGCAACCCGAGCATTTTCCGCCGTATATGGAACGCCATAAAGTCTTTCTTCGCGTGGATTGTTCGCGCCGTGAAAAATTGGCTCAAACGCTAGGATTTCCGCACTGATTCAGCGTGGATTTTCAACTCCGCTTCATTTGAAAACGACTCGAACGAATTTCTTTTTGCCCGCCCTCAAGACAAACTCGCCGTCTCCGTCCAAGTCGCTCGCCGAAAGCACGCGCTTCACGTCCGAAAAAGTCTTTCCGTTCACAGCCGCGCCGTTCTGCAAAATAAGGCGGCGGACTTCGCTTTTTGTCGCGCCCAAGCCCGCTTCGAAAAACAGGTCGATCGCGCCCTTTCCCGCATCGAGCTCCGCGCGCGAAGATTCGAATGTCGGCATGTTTTCCTTGCTTCCCTCTCCGCTGAAAGCGGCAAGCGCGCCCGAGACCGCCTTTTCCGCCTCTTCTGCGCCGTGAATGTCCTTTACCACTTCGAACGCGAGTGCCTTTTGCGCGATTCTCTTTTCGGGAGAATCTTTATGAAGCGATTCGATTTCCTCGATTTTTTCGCGCGGAAGGAAAGTGAGGACTTTCAGATATTCGAAAACCTTTTCGTCGTCCGAATTGTACAAGTACTGATAGATTTGGTACGGCGAAGTTTTTTCTTTGTCGAGCCAAAGCGCGTTGCCTTCGCTCTTTCCGAATTTTTTTCCGGTCGAATCCACGACAAGCGGCATCGTAAATGCGTAAGCCGTCTTTCCAAGCATCTTTCGGATGAGATCGACTCCGGTGGTTATGTTGCCCCATTGGTCGCTTCCCGCCACTTGCATTATGCAATTTTTTTCGCGGAAAAGGTGAACGAAGTCGTAGCCCTGCATCAGCATGTACGAAAATTCCGCGAAGGTGATTCCAGTGTCAAGCCTTCGGCGGATTATGTCCTTGTCGAGCATGTAGTTCACGTTGATGTATTTTCCCACGTCGCGCAAGAATTCGATGAACGTAAAATCCCGAGTCCAATCGTAGTTGTCAACGAGTTCGGCCTTGCCTTCCAAAAGCGAATCGACTTGCGCGCGGATTTTCTTTATGTTTTCCTCGAGGACTTTCGTGTCGATGATTTCGCGCTCCGCGCTCGGACGGGGATCGCCGATTCTTCCCGTCGCGCCGCCGCAAAGCAAAATCGGGTGATGCCCGGCCTCGGCAAGGCGTTTCGCCATGCAAAGAGACGTGTAGTGCCCCAAATGCAGGCTGTCGGCGGTGGGATCCGTGCCCCAGTAAAAAGTAAAAGGTTCGCCGTCAAGGATTCTTTTCAATTCGGACTCTTCGCCCGCCACGTCCTTTATGAGCGTGCGCCATTTCAAGTCTTCGTACAAACTCATTTTTTTCCTCGCGAATATTCTAGCAAAAAACGCCTCTTTGCGCAAGAGGAACGCCGCGCGGAAAAGGCGCGAAACTCCATGCGGAAAATTCAAGGCGTAATTTTTTTTCATTTGCTCAATTAAGAATCAAGGAACGATTCGTATTTTTCCTTTTCCAATTCTTTCCAAAGACTTGCTTTATCGCGGAATTCAAAAACCGTATAAAAATTATCTTTATAAACTTGAGCGCAATTTTCAAGCTCGAAAAGTTCTGGATATTCTTCAAAATCGTTTTCAGAAATCATGAGAAAAGCCTTTTCGTTCGCTTTGTAGTCCGCGTCGTAAAAACGCTTGCTTGTAAGGAACTTGCGTTTTTTGTAATATACTTGTCCCATTTCCACATTGCCGTTGGTCAAAAAAGTCACGATAGCCTCGCCGCTGCGAGAGAAACCTATACCATAGCCATTTTCTTCCAAGAAATTTGCCACATTTCGTTCGATTGCGCCTTCATCGTGTATGGAAATATTGCCATAAGTAAAGAATGAAGCGGTAAATATGGAAACTGAAAGCGAAAAAATCAAGACGACGCGCTTTAATAGGAAAACCGCATCGTCTTCCAAAAAGATTGCGGTGCACGGTAGAATCCACCAAAACGACACAATCAGATAATACAAACTACCTTCAAAGCAAATTGTTGCCACTAAATTTATCGCAAATGCGACGAATGCGAAAATCACGATCATCCTTTGTTGCTGCGATTTCGAATAGCGCAGAAAATCAACAGAACTCAATACGAATGTCAGCGCGGTGATGAATATGAGCGCATTCACTATGCCTGCCGGAGAAAGTACGGAAACGATGCTTCTGTAGCCCATAAGTTCAATCAAATAGTAAAAGCATTTTCCAAGCGGAATAGATCCAAGCAATCCGAATTCAAACGTGCCAGTAAAACTGAACGTGTAGAAACGGCTTAAAACAATTTGATTCAGCAAAAAAGCCACAAATGCGATTGCGCAGCCAATCGCGCTGTACATAACTGGCTTTTCTCCAAAAATTTTTTTCATGTTCAGGACATCGCCTTCTTTTATTTTTTCTGAAAGCGAGGAAATTGCATACACGATAAAAAGAGGTCCCATGAACTGCACGAGATAGCGCATGCTCGTAAGTCCCATCAGAAAAGAAAGCGCATAGAACAGCCATTTGAAAACTGCCGCTTTCTGCGCGGAATAATCTTTGTAGATAAGTCCGAAGAAGAGACCGAAATATAAAAATCCTATTGCCGTATGGAACGCATACCAGTTTCCATATTGAACATAGTACCAAGAAGTGACTGAAGCGGGCACGAATACCAAGAGGCAAAAAAGAAGTCGCCGCCACAGTTTTTTCACGTCGATGACACATAGCAAAAAATAAAGGCTTGCTGGCAAGCAAAGCGCAGAAAGCAATGCGGAAACTGCCTTTACTGCCGTCCAGTTTTGCGTAAACGCGAACAAGGGAGCTGCGAAAAGTTCTGCCTGCAAAATTCGGAATTCCGTAGAATAATGCCATGTGCGCGGAAAGAAAGTCTTTTCAAGCCAACATTCTTTTGCAAGCATAATATCGCTAGCAACATCATCGCTCATGCCATATTCAATGTGTGTATAGCTCAAGTACGTTATAAAAAACGCCGTAAGAACGAACGCAGTCAGAATCAATATCGTCTTTGAAAGGTCTGAAAACTTAAAAAATATAATTGCGTCAAACACAACCATCGCAAAAACAGGAAATGTCATAAGTGAAACTATAGTTCCAGCCCATTTCGAAAGGTTCACGCTGCGGTGGAAAAAACTCCTAAAAAATGCTTGCATCGGCAAAAGAATTTGGGATGCAAAAAGCACTAAAAGTGAAGACAGAATCAAGAACGCAATAGATAAAATCAAAAGTGTCAAGTCAGTTTGTTTTGAAAAAGGTTTCATTTTTCCTCCCATGTCCGCTCGCTTATGATAAAGCGCGGGCGGCGTTTTGTCTCAAGATAGATTTTTCCGACGTACTCGCCGATAATTCCGAGACTCACCATTTGGATTCCCGAAACAAAGCAGAGTATGCAAACCATGCTCGCCCAGCCGTCCACCGAGCGTCCCGAGAGCCGCACAGCAAGCGACCAAACTACCCCTACGAACGAAGCGAGCGAGACGAGAATTCCAAGCGAAGTTATTATTCTGATCGGCTTTACGGAAAGGCTCGTTATTCCGTCGAACGCGAGGTGCAACATCTTTGCGAGCGGATAGTGCGACTTTCCGGCGACGCGTTCGTTTCTTTCATAAAACACTTTGGAACTTTTGAATCCGACGAGCGGAAACATTCCGCGCAGGAAGAGGTTCACCTCGCCAAAATTCTCGAACTCGTTCAGGACGCGCGCGGACACAAGACGATAGTCGGCATGGTTGAACACGACTTCCGCGCCCATCGCGCCCAAAAGTTTATAAAAGCTTTCGGCGGTAAACCGCTTGAAAAAGGAATCCTTCTTCCGCTGCGAGCGCACGCCATAAACAATCTCGTTGCCTTTCTGATATTCGGCGCACATCTTATCCATCGCGCTTACGTCGTCCTGACCGTCGCAGTCAATGGAAATGGTGATGTCGAAATTTTCCTTCGCCTCCATCAGACCCGCTAGGACGGCGTTTTGATGGCCGCGGTTTCGGCTCTGCCTGATTCCCAAAAAGTCGGGATTTTCTTTGGATAGTTTTTTTATGATTTCCCAAGTCGAGTCGCTAGAACCATCGTCCACGAAAAGAATTTTGCTTTGCGCCGAAACAAGTTTTTTTTGACGAAGAGTCTCCAATTCCGCAAGGAAAATCGGCGCGGTCACAGGAAGCACCTCTTCCTCGTTGTAGCATGGAACTACGATTGCAAGGGAAGGAATTGTGTTGTCGGTTTTTCTATCGGTAGTGTTTTTTACGCAATGCGCAGGCGATATATGTATTTTTTTTGTGCGTGGGGGGGGTGCCTTCATAATGTGTTTCTCCCAAAAAATATTTTTCTTGATTTTATTACAGAAAAGTGTTTTAGTCAAGGGGACACTTTTTAAGGACGCAAGTTTTAAAACTTGTCCATATAGAATTTTTCTCACTGGATTTTTTTCCAAAGCAATGTTATACTTTGAATATGTTTTCGCAGGATTTAAAATCACATTACATTC
Source organism: uncultured Treponema sp. (assembly GCA_947174385.1). Lineage (GTDB taxonomy): Bacteria > Spirochaetota > Spirochaetia > Treponematales > Treponemataceae > Treponema_D. Next base: position 123 of record CAMWIU010000115.1, on the reverse strand, counting down.
GAGTCGCTGGAATCATTGCACTTTTGGGCAACGCCGCGCTCGCCGCAACGAAATTGATTTTGGGTTATCTCGCTTCTTCGCTCGCCGTGATGGGCGATGCCATCGACAGTTCCACCGATGTTT
>CAMWIU010000114.1 GCA_947174385.1 uncultured Treponema sp. | reverse complement strand
GTTCGTGCCTTTGCGCGCGCTGCTTCACGACAATTTTTCAAAATGCCTCAAAAAATGCTTTATCATTTTTTTTGACAACACGGCGTTTTCGATTTTTATGTTTTTCTACAATTTGATTTTGGCGGCGCTTTCTTTTATGATTTTCACAGTTCTTCCGGGAACTTGCGGAATCATGCTCGCGCAGGTGAACGCGCTTCGCCTGCGGCTTTACAAATATGACTGGCTCGACGCTAATCCGCAATTCAAAAGCGAAAAATATCGCAAGAACATTCCGTGGGACGCGCTGCTCGAAAACGACCGCGCGACGCTCGGACCGCGCCCGTTCAAATCATTTTTTATGCCTTACAAGCAAGAACAATAAAAAAAACGCGCATTTCGTAGCGAAAATTCCTCGCTTCGAAACGCGCGCTTTCGGCAAAATTTTTGCTATTTTGTCATCAGCATTGTCTTTGAATCAAGATTCACGCTTCCGACATTTTCTTTAGCGTGATCCTTGAGCACGTTCAACTTGATGTTTCCGCTAATGCTTTCGATGTGCGCGACAATCGCAAAATACGGAATGATGTCCGAGCGGGCGGAATCAAGCAATTTGTCGCTTTCTTTCGTGTCGCTGAACCAAACCGTGATTTTGTCCTGCTTTGCAAAATCCGCCACGGAAGCGATGTCGGACGTGGAAATTTTGTCCAAGTCAAGTCCATCGATTACCAAAGCCTGAACGTTGATTCCGCCGGTTTTAAGCGCGCCGATTGTGTTGATGACTTTCGGCAAAGAAAAAGATTCTTGATTGAAATTCAAAATCGTGCGCTCGCGCATAATTTCGTCTCTCAATTCAGAAATGTTCGAGATGTTTTTCTTTTTCGCAATTTCGCTGAACACGCTTGAATACCAAGAAATCACGTTCGAAGAATGCTGGTCGAACGAAACGTGCACAAGCGGCTTGTCGGAAATGAGCGCGTCCATTCCAAACTGAACGAGAAGCGATGTCTTTCCCAAACCTTTTTTCGAAGTGATCAAGCCAAGCTCGCCCGCCTTGAGACCGCCTTCCACAACTTTGTCAAAATAGCGAATTGGACTCAAATCCAAAAGTTCTTTCTTTTCCATAAAATCAATTCTCCTAAAACATGTCAACAAAAAATTATCGAAAGATAATTTTTTGTTATTTTTGCGCCGCCTTGCGTTCTTCCTGATATTTTTTCTGAAGTTCTTCGGAAACGTTGTTCGGAACTTTTCCGTACTTCAAAAATTCCATCGTAAATTCGGCCTTGCCCTGCGTTGAAGAACGCAGAATCGTTGAAAATCCGAACATTTCGGAAAGCGGAACTTCAGCATTCACGGTCGAAGTGTTATTTTCGTCCGTGGAATCCACGATCACGCCACGACGCTGGTTTATCAAGCCAAACATATTTCCCTGGAATTCCGTAGGTCCTGCAATCGAAACTTTCATAATCGGCTCGAGAATCACGGGCTTGGCTTTCGCGTAGCCGTCGCGGAACGCGCCAATGGCGGCCGTCTGGAACGCGATGTCCGAAGAGTCAACCGGGTGGTACTGACCATCGTTGATCGTGCATCGCACATTGACGACCGGCGCACCAATGAGGCTTCCATTTTCCATCGCCTTTTTGAATCCCTTGTCGCAAGACGGAATGTATTCGTTGGGAATCGCGCCGCCCTTGATTGAATCGACAAATTCGTAATCTTTTTCGGTAATCGGCTCCATAAATCCAGCCACACGACCGTATTGTCCCGAACCACCAGTCTGCTTTTTGTGCGTGTAGTTGAAATCCGCACGCTGCGTAATCGTTTCGCGGTACGCAACCTGAGGCGCACCCGTCTCGACTTCGCATTTGTATTCGCGGCGCATTCGCTCGATATAAACATCGAGGTGCAACTCGCCCATTCCCTTGATAATCGTTTCGTTTGATTCGGGATCAAGGTAAGTCTGGAACGTTGGGTCTTCCTTCGTAAAGCGGTTGAGAGCCTTGGACATCTGCGCCGCAGTATTTTTGTCTTTCGGTTTAATAGAAAGAGAAATAACCGGAGCTGGAACAAACATCGAAGCCATAGAAACGTTCAGTCCGCCGCTGGTGAAGGTGTCGCCGGAAGCGCAGTCGATTCCAAAAAGCGCGACGATGTCGCCAGGTTCTGCCACGTTGATGTCTTCCATCGCCGAAGCGTTCATGCGAACCAATCGTCCCACTTTGAAACGCTTGCGAGAACGAATATTGTAAAGTTCGTCGCCTTTCGAGAGGCGGCCCTGATAAACGCGGACATAAGTCAACTGGCCGTATTGTCCATCATCAAGCTTGAACGCAAGCGCGACAGTCGGCTTGTTCGCCACGGATTCCAATTCAATCGGGGCTTCGTTGTTGTCCAAATCGAGCGCGGTGTTCTTTACGTCCGTCGGACACGGCAAATAGCGCAAAACGCCGTCGAGCAAAGGCTGAATACCTTTGTTCATGTGCGCGCTTCCGCAGAAAACGCCGACGAATTGCTCGGAAAGAGTTCCGGCGCGAATCGCCTTGATGATTTCTTCTTCGGTTTCAGTTCCTTCGAGAACGTGCTCCATCAAATTGTCGTCGAACATCGCGGCGGCTTCAATCAATTCCTGGCGATATTTTTCAACGTCATCTTTCATGTGCGCAGGAATTTCCGCATAGCGAAGTTCGTTGCCGTCGTGTCCTTCAAAATAAATCGCCTTGCGGCTGATCAAATCCACGACGCCTTCGAGCTTGTCTTCCAAGCCAATCGGCAATTCCATCATGTAAGCGTTGAGTCCGAGTTTTTCGCGGAGCTGCATTCGAACGCGCAACGGATTCGCGCCTTGGCGGTCGCATTTATTCACGAACGCGATTCGAGGAACATGATAACGCTTGAGCTGGCGGTCAACAGTAATCGACTGCGACTGAACGCCCGCGACCGCGCACAAAACCAAAATCGCGCCGTCCAAAACGCGCAGCGAGCGTTCAACTTCGATCGTAAAGTCAACGTGACCGGGAGTGTCAATCAAGTTGATTGTATAATCCTTCCAGTGAACTTGAGTCGCCGCAGACTGAATCGTGATTCCGCGCTCGCGCTCGAGTTCCATTGAATCCATCACGGCACCAACACCGTCCTTTCCGCGGACTTCGTGAATCTGGTGAATCTTGTCGCAATAAAACAAGATGCGTTCGGAAAGAGTCGTCTTGCCCGAGTCAATGTGGGCACTGATACCGATATTTCTTACCTTGGAAATATCATAGTCCATAATTTACCTCGCAAAAAATTTGGAAAAACTCAAAATAGCAAAAACCAAAAAAAGATTTTTGCAATGTGTAATTTTAATAAATTTTTGCAAGTTATTCAAGGGGTTTGCTCAAGGAATTTTCAAATTTGAATTCAGGCAAACATCCGCATTGATTTTTATTTACTAAGAAATTTTTTCACTATGCTTTGAACTTCGGCAAGCGATTTTCCAGTCTGCAATTTTTCTGCCCATTCCCTGCCAGGATGGAGCGTGTCCCACGAAGATTTCTGTTGATTATATCTGCCTTTACCAGGATCATGATTGCCAAATCCGTCAAGCGCATAATTCCAAAGCGGACGCGAAATTTCTATGAGTAAAGACTCGCCAAGAGGAATCCAAATGTCATCTACAATCAAATAACGGCAATAAAAATCCGCAATGTCCAAATTTTTTGCCATCTCGATTGATTTTTTGTGTTCCATAAGTCGCCTGAACAAAAAAGTTCCAGACGGCGTTTCAAGTCCCATTCCGCCTTTCCTCGCGCCTTCGGGAACAGCTTTGCCAGCATATATCGGACTTGAAAATTCTTTTTCGTTGGATTTCGCAATATTTGCGTAAAGCGGAAAATTTCCTTTGTAATAAAGCGCGTAAATCCCTGCTCCAAAAAATTGCTGCAAATTCAAAAGCGGAATCGCGGGGCGAGAAAAAATTTCATTCGCAATGCTTTTCGCCAAATTGTGCTTGTCAAGAGGATTGAAAATTTCCGATGCCATATTCACCCCGAAAAAGGAAGCAACGCGCTTTTCACAGAAGAAGAAACAATTTTTGCCAATTGTACTGGAACAGCGTTTCCAATTTGTCTCATGCTTTCCGTCCACGAACAAGGAAAAACATAATCGTCTGGAAAAGTTTGAATTCTAGCCGCCTCGCGAACGGTGTAATAGCGCACCGCGCCGTCATCCAAAATCATCATGTTTTCTCCGCCAGGAACGCCATGAGCTCCTGCCTTCAAAGTTTTCGAAGGCTCGTCAAGAAAACTGCCTGTGTGTCCTTGATAAGGCTTCGCTCCGATTTGCAAAATATGATTCGGAACATGATTTTCTTTTTCGGGATCCGGCAAATCTTTTAAAGCGTCCCGAACAGTTTGCCACGGTTTTTCTTCCGGCACAAACAAAAACGAACTCATTCGCACATCGCGTTTTGGTGCACGAATTTTATGTTTTATCCAATATTCACCAGTCACGAATTTTGAGTAATTCAAACTTTCTTCAGAATGCGTAGCTTTTGGGAACGACCAAAACGCGTCGATATCGTTTCTGAATCCTATGATAAAAACTCGTTCACGTTTTTGCGGAATTCCATAGTCAGCAGCATTCACAAGGCGATAAACTACATTGTATTTCAAACCTTCGCTTGATACACCAGTGTGGTGCATCTCTAAAACCGCTAGATGTTCCAACCAATTTTGATTTTCATTTTTTTTAATTTCCGGATATGTAAGTTGTAAAATTATGTAGCCAAAATATTTTGAAAAATTTTTTCGCAAAAGCCCGCGGACATTTTCAAAAATAAACGCTTTCGGTTTTGTCTCGCAAAGCGTCCTAGCTGCTTCCGAAAACAAATCGCGCTTATCATTGTAAGCTTGCGATTTTCCTCCAATTGAAAAAGGCTGACAAGGCGGACCGCCGGAAAGCAAATCAATCTTGCCTTCATAATTTTTAAAATCAAATGAATGAATATCGCCGTTTAAAACCGATGACGCAGAATTTGAAAATCGAAATTTACCAATATTCGCATTCAAAGTTTTTGCGGAATTTTTATCCCATTCGACAAGGCAGGAATGAGAGAAACCCGATTCCGCTACGCCAAGCGCAAGTCCACCACCGCCAGCGAAAATTTCCATATCAATCATATCATACCATTGTATCACAAAATAAAATATTTTTCCACAATTTTTATTCTGCCGGAATTTTCAAATTTGAATTCAGGCAAATATCCGCGTTGATTTTTATTTTTTTCAAATTGAACAAAAACGAAGCCTTCGCGAAAGGCGCGAATTTTTTGCCGTAAGATTTTTTCTGCGACGCGCTCGCGCCAATCGAAACGCTTTTCAAAAACGGCACGCCGGGATAATAGTAAACGCGCACGCTTTCCGAAAATTCTTTTTTCGTTTCATCGCGACTCAATTTCACTGAAAACGACGCGGAAGAAGAAATGCGTTTTTTGTTTTTGAATTTGTGCGAGTAATTTGCCGTCGCAGAAATTTTCGGCAATTCCGCATCTTCCCCCTCCTTCAAATTTTGGCGCAATTTCATTTCTGAAACTGTGAAAGTCAATTTGGCGGAATTTATTTTTCCCGAGAATTTCGCGCCAGTAGAAAATTTTGCGTCGAGCGATTCGAACTGATTTTTCTTTTCGTAATTTTCAATTCGACTTTCCAAAAATCCGCCCGCGCCGAATTTCAGCGTCGCGCGATTCGGCAAAAAAACGCAAATTTCCGGAACGAATTTTATTTGCCAAAGCGAATATTTTTTTGCGCCGCCGCTCGCCACAAGCGGAATCGATTGCTTTAAAAAAATGTTGTCGCTTGCGAACGCGCCGAGCGCGAGAGCAAAACTTCCCGCGCGAAAAACGGCTTCGTCACGAAACCAAAATCTTCCTTGGCTTTCGAAATTTTCCGTGATGCCAAAAATGAATTTATTTTTGAAAAATGGAATTGCGATCGTGGTTTCGTTCATAAAAGAATTGAAGAGCGCGGAATTCCAAACAGGAATTTCGCTCCACCAAACAACGTCGGCTTCGGACGAACTTTGCGCGTAATATCGCTCGAACCAAAATCCGTTCGTGACTTTCAAAAAATTCTTGTACAAAAATCCGCTTCGAAGCGTCCACAAATACTGAATTTTTTCGCCGTCAATTTCATTTTTCGAACAAACGAATTCTGCGTGCGCTGGCAAAAATCGAATCGTTTCATTGGAAAGTTTTTCAATAGAATGAAATGTCATTCGCGCGAAAATCGAGTCGTCTTTTTTTGCGGAAGTTTTCGTGGGAAACGAAGGCGAAAAAGAAGCCGCGTCGGAAAGCGCGGAAACGAACGGCGAAAGTGCCGTGGAAAGCGGCGGATTTTTCATTCGCGAAGAAATTCCGAGCGAGCCGAGCGCGATTTCCGCGTCAAGATTTTTTTCGAATTCTTTCAAATTGATTTTCAGCGACTTGCGACTTTTTTCGAAGACATCGTAATAATCATCGGCGGAATTTATTTTCCACAAATCTTCGCCGCTTGTTTTGCCGCAAGAATTAAAATAGCGGAATTCAAATGCGGACAAACGCAATTTCGCGCCGTATGCGAAAACGTATTTTGAATCCGCCCAAAAATCGCCAGCGAAATTTTCCGGAAAATACATCGAAGCCGAGCCGAAAAATTCCAAAGATTCGAACGGCGAATTTTTTTGCGCCGCGCCGGATTTTCCCGAAGCGCAAAGCAAGGCCACGCAACTCGCCGTGAAGACGAAAAACGAAATTATTTTTTTCATACATATAGAGTATGAATTTTTGTTAATAAATTTGCGTTAGACCATTAACGACAAGAAAAAAACAGCCAAATTGCATTTCCGCTTGATGTTTCCGCAACAAGATCCCAATTCATCTTGATTTGACAATCGTTATTTTAACGATTTCTGCTGCACGGTGATTTGGCTTTCGTTAAAATGACGATTCCCGCCGCACGATGATTTTGGCAATCGTTATTTTGAC
>CAMWIU010000113.1 GCA_947174385.1 uncultured Treponema sp. | reverse complement strand
CTTTTATATGGTTTTGTTCATTTTTTAGATACCTATAAGTTTTCAGAGAAAGATAAAATGACATCATATCATTTAAGTGGTTCTATAGGCTTATTAATAGCAGGTGTTTTGGCCTTCTTTCTTAAGATAGCATATAACATAAGTATCTTATAAAAAATTTGAAAACCTTGAAATAATTCGTTTGGTGGTAAAGATAAACAAGCGGTTAAAGTATTTTTGAGCGAAGACAGAAAATCAGTTGTTTTAAAGTGTGGAAATGGAGAATAGTAAAAATGAATAAAAAGATTGCTATCACATTGATGCTTTTTGTATCTTTAATTAGTAGAGTTACTTGTTATGGAAGAATTTAGGAATAATCTCTCAAAGCATTATTTCTATAAAGCGGTGTATGACCGTGATTATATTTGGACAGAAAATCATCTTAAAGCAGGGTTTGATCCAAATACATGTATAGGAGATGCAGGGTGGTATGATGCAAATCCTCTTAAAGTTATCTGTGGGAAACTTGTTGGAAGTTATGGAAAAATCAGAATTAATGAAACCTATGAATATGAGAAAAATATTAGATATCCCGGTCTTGATGTTTTCTATCTGCTTGTTAAATATGGTGTCAATATAAACAAGTATCCATACATCTGGCAACGTGTATACTCTTTCAATAATGATGGGCTGAACGATTGGTGGAGAATTAGCGAATCCGTAGATGTTGGTAATACCAAAAAACAAAAGAAAAACAAGAAAACAGCGTGATGATGAATATATTAAAGATGCGAATGTTTTACTTGAAGCACTCCTTCTTGCAGGAGCTGATCCAAATATGAAGGGACATCCTTTCCCATACAGTCACAGCAGGATTCTCCTCATATTCAATGACAAGTGGGCAAGAAAATATTTTAATTCTCCCGAAGCAACGACACCCCTTTATAAGGCAATCAAAAAAGGCTCGAAATGGGAAAGCCAGGTTGACTTGCTTTTGGAATACGGCGCGACATTGGACGAATCGTGCCTTGAGGCGGCAAGACTCAGCGGCGACAAGGCGATGATGGAGAAAGTGGAAAGGCTGATGAATGGCGCAATTTGACGATTTCCAGCATTGAAACAAAATCATTTTTGATTCGCGCGGAGTTTTTCATTTCATGCCGCTTGCTTCGAAGCTTGTTGATTATCGAAGACTCTCGTTATGGAATGTTAAAAACGGACGTTTTGAATGGGTGAAAACGTTCATTTTTAATCGTTAAAAACGAGTGTTTTCAATGATTAAAAACGTCCGTTATAGACCATTAAAAATTTCGAGAATTTTCAATCATTAAAAAAAATTCCTTGCGCCATGAGAAATGGCCATGTTGCCAGCCAATTGGCAGTTTTTTTACGCTCTATCATTCCGTCCGTTCTTATTTAAGCAAGAACAACATGAATACTTACGTATTTATTACTTTCTTACTTAAGTAAGAACAACTGAATTACTTAAGTATTTACTTCTTTCTTGCTTACGTAATCATCTCTTTCTTACGTAGCTATTCATTCCTTTCTTGCTTAAGTGTTCGTAAAAAATTGCTTGCCAATGATAAATTTGTCTGCAATATCGTTTAAAGTGAGAATTTTCCAAAAATCGGTGGCTTTTACGCAGCATCGCGCTATTACAGCGACGAAGAACTCTTAGGCACATTCGAAACGATTGACAAAGACGAGCGATGCAGCAATTCAGGCAATCGCAATGAATAAGCGAGTTTTTCACAAGAAAAAAACGTGAAAAACTCGGTAGCAAGGCGAAGCCCTTGCGATGTATTTCTGTCGCAAACTTAAATATCAATATTTAAACGCGCTTCCTCCGATGAATTCGCGAATAATCGAGCGAGTGGGCACTGCCTCCGCCGGAATCAAAGGGAACGCATCCAAGAATCGCAAAAGCCTGCACGCTTCAGAATACTCGCGCTGGGAGGGTGTAATGCATCGCAACAGCGGCTCGGCGTATATTTTCAAGACCGAAAGTTCGTAGTCGAGCGCGGTGTTCAAAATCGCGTCGGCGTTGTTTTGGAACGGAAATATGTGAAGCCGCTCTCCGCGCCGCACTGAATCCCACATTGAAATTGTTTCCGCCGCGCTCTTTCCACGGAAATTGTTGTCGCGCACGATTCGTCGAATCAGGCGGTTGTCGCTCGTGGAAATGCGGTTGTGCTCGCTCATGTTCAGCTGCGTCAACGCGGAAAGGTAAAGCTTGAATTTGTATTCGCTCTTTACAAGCGGAGTGAGGCGGTCGTTCAGCCCGTGTATTCCTTCCATAATCAGAATGTCGCTTTCGCCGAGCTGCATCGTCTTGCCCTTGTATTCGCGCGTGCCCAAAGTGAAATTGTAGCTGGGAATGTCCACGACTTTTCCGTCAAGCAAGTCAACGAGATTGTTGTTGATCAGCTCGATGTCCAAAGCCTCAAGACATTCGTAGTCGTAGTTTCCGTTTTCGTCCTTCGGATTGTTCTCGCGCCCAACATAATAATTGTCGAGGCTGATGACTTTCGGCCTGTAGCCGATGGCTTCGAGTTCCAAGGCGAGCTTTTTTGCGGAAGTGGTTTTCCCGGAACTTGAAGGACCTGCGATCAGAACGAGGCGCACTTTTCCGCGCGACTGGATTTGCGTCGCGATTTCGCTTATGCAGCGTTGCTGGAAAACTTCGGTTATGTTGATGAAGTCGTTCGCCTTGCGCTTGCTCACAAGTTCCGAAAGCGAAGCCACGGTGGCCACGCCCACTTGCTTTCCCCAATTTTTGTAGCGTTCGTAAATTTCGGAAAGGACAGGAACATCGTGGAATTCTGAAATCTCGTCGGGCTTCGCGCTCGTCGGGAATCGCAGCAAAAATCCCTTTCGATATTTCACCAAGTCGAAAACTTTCAGCATTCCCGTGGAAACCAAAAGCGGGCCGTAATACAAGTCCGTGAAAATGCGCTGCTCGTCCGCCGTTCCTTCGTTCACGACAATCGTGTTCATCTGAATTCGCGTCGGGCACTTGTAGTTCATTCCCTTTCGAGTTTCCGTGAGGCCGAGCGACTCGAAAGTCTTGACCGCGCGGTCGTATGAAATGAAATGCGTCTCGATCGGAAGATTTTTTTCCACAAGCGAGGCAAGTTCGTTTTTAAGCGCGGCAATCAGCTCGTCGGAAATTTCCTCGCCGTTTTGGAGCGTGTAATAGTAGCCGTAGCCCAAACTGTGCCCGATGACCAAATGCTTTTCGCTCGCGATGTTATGAAGGGCGGCGGCGAGCACGAAGCAGAGCGTCCTGCGGTAGACTTCGCTTCCATCCTTGTCGCTTTTGAGCACTCCTTCGAGCACGGAATCCACGATGAGCGCGCGGTTCAGCGAGCAGATTTCGTTGTTCACGCGCACCGCGAAAATCTCGTCGCGCGGCGCTCCGAGTTCTTCCAAAAAGTCGCAGGCGCGAACGCCCTGCTTTGCCTGAATTGTTTTTCCCGAAGGAAATGTTATGTTGATTTTGTAGTCGTTCATTTTGTTCTCCCATAAAAGTCAAAAAGTTGCAATGCAATTTTAATCTTGCAAATTTTTCGCGCTGAATCCCAAAGGAAGAATTTCTTCAAGAAAGAATTCTTTCGTCATTCCGTTTCCGTCTTGAAGAATTATCTTGAAGGATTTCGCGTCGCAGAATTCCATCATCACTTGCCGGCACACTCCGCACGGCGGGCAAAAATCTTTTACGATTCCATTTGCGCCGCCAACGATTGCGATCGCCTCGAATTCGCTCTCGGACGACGAAACCGCGTTGAAAAACGCCGTGCGCTCCGCGCAGTTTGAAGGCGAAAACGCCGCGTTTTCAATGTTGCAACCGCCGAAAATTTTTCCGCTTTTGCAAAGCAACGCCGCTCCCACTTTGAAGCCGGAATAAGGCGCGTAGGAAAATTGCAGCATTTCGTGCGCCTTTGAAAGAAGCGCGGATTTTTGGGATTCAGTCATTTTTCCATTATAGCAGATTTCCGCGAAAAATGGAAGAGTGAAAATTTATTCGCACGATGAAATTTTAATGAACTTTTTGCAGTAGAGAACAAAGCGGGTTCTTATGGCGGCAGCCCTAAGCGGTGCTGGGGAAGGTAGGTAGTTTGGAGGGAGGAAACCCCCGCTTCCGAGTAGAGGGGTGTCCTCCCTCCAAAAAACTCGCGCTTGCTTTTTTCCATTTCTTTTGCTAGAATGTGCGTATGTCTTCAAGTAAAAATATTTTCGCGCCGGAAGGTCAAGTCATCAGCGTTCGCGGCGCGCGTGAGCACAATCTCAAAAACATCAGCATAGATTTGCCGCGAAATCGGCTCATCGTAATTTCGGGACTTTCGGGCAGCGGAAAAAGTTCGCTCGCGTTCGACACGCTTTTTGCCGAAGGCCAGCGTCGTTATATGGAAAGCCTTTCTTCTTACGCAAGGCAATTTTTGGGAACAATGGACAAGCCCGACGTTGACTTGATAGAAGGCCTTTCTCCCGCAATTTCAATCGAACAAAAAACCACGCACAACAATCCGCGTTCTACCGTGGGTACGGTGACAGAAATCTACGATTATTATCGCCTGCTTTACGCCCGCGTTGGCAAAGCGCATTGCCCGAATTGCGGCCGCGAAATCAACGAGCAGAGCGTCGATCAAATCATCGACACGATTTTTTCTTGGCAGGAAGGAACGAAGCTTACGATTCTCGCACCGTCCGTCCGGGGAAAAAAAGGCGAGCACCAGAAAATTTTCGAGGACGCGAAAAAAGCCGGATTCGCGCGCGCGCGCGTTGACGGAATCATGGCGGATTTGGACGACGTTCCGAAACTCGACAAGCAAAAAAAGCACACGATCGAACTTGTGGTCGATAGAATCGTTTTAAAGGAAGGCGTGCGGAATCGTCTTGCCGATTCCATCGAAACCGCCTTGAACGCCGCGAACGGAATCATAATCGTTTTGCGCCGAATCGAAAAAAATCAAGACGGCTATGAAAAGATAATTTCAGATTTGGCGGCGAGCGGCGCGAGCGCGGACACTTCAAAAGACTACATCGAAGACGAAGTTTTTTTCAGCCAAAAGAACGCTTGCCCCGACTGCGGAATTTCGGTTCCAGAACTGCAGCCCAGGCTTTTTTCTTTTAACAATCCGTTCGGCGCGTGTCCCGAATGCACAGGTCTCGGCGAAAAAATGGAATTCGACTTGGACTTGATGATTCCCGACAAATCGAAAAGTTTCAACGAGCACGGTGTCGCGCCCTTCAATCCGACATCGCAGTGGAACGCTTGCCGATTTCAGGCTTTGGCGGATGCCTACGGATTTACGCTCGACACTCCGATTCAAGATTTGACGCAAAAACAATTCGACGCTTTGACGAACGGCTCGGACAAGCCGATTCATTGGATTTATAAAAAACAAAGCGGAAACGGATTTTCGGAATACAACGAGCCGTGGCGCGGACTTTTCGCGGAAATGCGCCGCAAGTACATCGAGGCTTGGGGCGACGCGCAGCGCACTTCGCTTGAAAAATTCATGGTGCACAAAATCTGCTCGGCGTGCGGAGGAAAGCGGCTCAGGCCTGAGGCACTCGGCGTAACCGTCGGAAACAAAAACATCATCGAACTGACATCTCTTTCTGTTTCCGAGTCAATCGAATTTTTTGAAAAAATAAAATTCACGCAGACACAAATTCAAATCGCCGCGCAAGTGATAAAAGAAATAAAATCGCGCCTGAGTTTTTTGAAAAACGTCGGACTTGAATATCTCACGCTCGACAGGAGCGCGGGCACTTTGAGCGGAGGCGAAGCGCAGCGAATCCGCCTTGCAACGCAAATCGGCTCTGCGCTCACGGGAATTATGTACATTCTCGACGAGCCTTCGATTGGCTTGCACCAACGCGACAACGAGCGGCTCATTGAAACTCTTACGCGCCTTCGGGATTTGGGCAACACTGTAATCGTTGTGGAGCATGACGAGCAGACGCTCCGCACGGCGGACTACCTTGTGGACATAGGACCTGGGGCAGGCGTTCACGGCGGAAACGTCGTCGCGGCAGGCACTCCGAAACAAGTGATGGGCGTGAAGCAAAGCGTTACGGGACAATATCTTTCCGGCGCGATAAAAATGGAAGTTCCGAAAACTCGCAGGAGCGGAAACGGAAACTTCATTAAAATCCGTGGCGCGCGTGAACACAACCTAAAAAATGTTGACGTTGAAATTCCGCTCGGAGTTTTCACTTGCATCACGGGAGTTTCGGGCAGCGGAAAATCCACGTTGCTCGGAGAAATTCTTTATCCTGCCGCGAGCAACAAGACGATGCGCACAAGATACCCCATGGGGGTATGTGACGAAGTTGAAGGACTTTCCGCGATCGACAAGGTAATCAACATCGACCAAAGCCCCATCGGACGAACTCCGCGCTCAAATCCTGTAACCTACATCGGCGTGTTCAATTCGATCCGCGACTTGTACGCCTCGCTTCCCGAATCAAAAGCGCGCGGATATTTGCCGGGACGATTCAGTTTCAACGTAAAGGGCGGCCGCTGCGAAAATTGCGAGGGCGCGGGCACGATCACAATCGAAATGAATTTTCTTCCCAACGTCTACATTCAATGCGACGTATGCCGAGGAAAGCGTTTCAACCGCGAGACGCTCGGCGTGCTCTACAAAGGAAAAAGCATAAGCGACGTTTTGGAAATGACGGTGGAAGAAGCGTGCGACTTTTTCGCTTCGATTCCGCACATCGCCCGAAAATTGGAGACGCTGAAATCCGTGGGACTTGGCTACATCGAGCTTGGGCAGTCCGCGCTCACTTTGAGCGGAGGCGAGGCGCAGCGCGTGAAGCTTGCGAACGAGCTTTCAAAAATTTCCACGGGAAGGACGCTTTACATTTTGGACGAGCCTACGACTGGATTGCATTTTGCCGACGTGAAGCAGCTTATGCAAGTGATTCAGCGTTTGGTGGATCAAGGGAATTCCGTCGTGATGATTGAGCACAATCTTGACGTGATTTGCCAGGCGGACTACATAATTGATTTGGGACCGGAAGGCGGAAGCGGCGGCGGAACGATTGTCGGCGGCGGCTCTCCAGATCAATTGGCTAATTACGAAAAATC
>CAMWIU010000112.1 GCA_947174385.1 uncultured Treponema sp. | reverse complement strand
TTTCCGCCGCATGGTGATTTGACTTTCGTTAAAATAACGATTTGTGTTTCAGCGTGATTTGAAATTCGTTATTTTAACGATTCTTGCTGCAAGATGATTTGGATTTCGTCAAAATAACGATTTGTGATTCAACGTGATTTGAGTTTCGTTATTATGACGATTTCTGCCGCATGGCGATTTGACTTTCGTTAAAATAACGATTCGTGTTTCAGCGTGATTTGAAATTCGTCATTATGACGATTCTTGCCCCACGGTGATTCGGCTTTCGTCAAAATAACGATTTGTGTTTCAACGTGATTTGGAATTCGTTATTTTAACGATTGCCGCTGCAAGATGTTTCGGCTTTCGTTATTTTGACGATTTGCATTTCAGCGTGATTTGAGATTCGTTATTATGACGATTCTTGATTCAAGGCGATTGGGTTATTTTGATGATTTATGTTTCATCTTGCTGTTTGAGCCGCTGTGCTTCAAGATGTCCTCTTGCATTTCCTCATCAGTCATAGATTCAATGCCGTACTTTTCTTTGATTTTCTGAAGTTCGGCTTTCTTTTCTGTAAATTGCGCTTCATAACTTGGATCTTCTTGCATTTTTTGGTACAAATCTTCGCACTCGTCAAGAAGCTCGCGGTATTCCGCAGGAAAATCTGGCGGCTCTACAATGTTGCCTGCTATTGACCTTTCATTTGGAGCATCACCAGGATTTCCTTGTACTTGGGAACAACTTGCAATAATAATTGCAAACAGCATGCTGACACTTGCCAACACAATAAATTGTTTTTTCATAAAAACACCCCTCTTTATAAAAGGATATACTAAATTATACAAGGTGCTTGATTGCTTTGTCAATCATTTGTGAAAATCGTCATTAAAACTTGAAACTTTTGCGCAAAATTGCTAGAATGTTCTTATGGAAAAAACTATTGACGAAGATACGCTCGAAAAACTTTTGTATCTTTCGCGGCTTTCTCCGGAAAGCATGGATTTGCCGACGCTGAAAAATCAGATTGGCGAAATCGTTTCATATTTTGAGATTCTTTCGAAGTTCGACGACAGCGAAAATCCCTACGACGCTTATCCTTCCACGCAAAGCGAAAAATTGCGCGCGGACGAAATTGTCGCAGGACTTGACATTCCCGACGTGAAAAAAGTTTCGCCGAATTTCATGGACGGATATTTCCAAGTGCCAAAAGTGCTGGGTGAAGGAGCGTGATAAAAAATCGCCCAGCGATTTTTTATCAGTTAAAAGTTATTTATATAGAAAATAATTAAATTCAGGAAAAAATATGAACATAAGCGAAACAATTTTAAAATTGAAGTCAGGCGAAGTTACGAGCGAAGCGCTTGTGAAGAAATCAATAGAAACTTTCGAGGCGGACAAAAATTCCGCGCTTCCGCTGAACGCTTTTTTGGAAATGTACGACGACGCGATTTCGCTCGCGCAGACGGCGGACGCGGAAATTTCTGCGGCGCGAAAAGAAGGCTCGCTTGACGCGCTTTTCCAAAAAAAGCCGCTTTTAGGGCTTCCGTTCGCCAACAAGGACAATATTTCCGTTCGCGGAAAACGCCTCACTTGCGCTTCGAAAATCCTCGAAGGCTACGTCGCGCCTTACGATGCCACGGTGATTTCGCGGCTCAAGGCTTCGGGCGCGATTCCGCTTGGACGATGCAATCAGGATGAATTCGCGATGGGAAGTTCCACGGAATATTCGGTTTACGGACCCACGCGAAATCCGATAAACCGCGAATATGTTTCGGGCGGCTCTTCTGGTGGAAGCACTGCGGCTGTGGCGGCGAATCAGGCGATTTTCGCTTTGGGCACGGAAACTGGAGGCTCGGTTCGTTTGCCCGCGAGCTATTGCGGCGTTTACGGCCTCAAGCCCACTTACGGCGTTTTGAGCAGATGGGGCGTGGTGGCTTACGGCTCTTCGCTTGACCAAGTGGGAATCATCGCACACGCTCCGCAGGATGTGGCGGCGGTTTTGGCGGCGGCTTGCGGCGCGGATTTTTACGACGACACGAGCGCGGATTTGCCCGAATCGGATTCGCTTTTGGAATTGAAGCCGCTTTCCGCGCAGGAATTTTCCAAAATGAAAATCGCGATTCCAAAGCAGTTTTTGGAAAGCAAAGGACTTTCTCCCGACGTGGGCGCGGTTTTCGCCGAAACCCGAAAATGGTTCGAGCAAAAAGGCGCGAAAATCGAAGTGGTTGACATGCCAATTTTGGACGCTGCGATCGCTTCCTACTATGTAATCGCTTTGAGCGAGGCGGCATCGAATTTGAGCCGCTTCGACGGAATCCGCTACGGCCACCGCGTGGACAACGGCAAGGGCTACGACGAACTTTATGTGGAAACGCGCTCGGAAGGATTCGGTCCTGAAGTGAAGCGGCGAATCATCGTGGGAAACTATGTTTTGTCCGAGCAATTTTCTGGCGATACTTACAAAAAAGGAATGACGGTTCGCGCCCGAATCCAGCGTGAAATGTCCGAACTTTTCAAAAATTATGATTTGGTCTTGTGCCCGACATGCCCGACGCCCGCGTTCAAGCTCGGGCAAAAAGTGGACAATCCACTTGAAATGTATTTGAGCGACCTTTTCACGACTTTCGTGAATTTGGCGCGAATCCCGAGCCTTTCAGTTCCGGCAGGAATTTCTGCGGACGGAATGCCGATCGGAATCCAGTTTGTCGGCGCGATGTTCGGCGAAGTGAAAATCCTGCGCACGGCGCAGGCGTGGGAATCCGAGCACGAAGGCTGCGGAACGCGAGTCTAGCGAGAGGAATGCGGGAAAGGCGAAGGCTCGCGCGCCCATTTCGGATTAAGCGTGAGTTTTTAATGCCTTGCAAATTTTCCTATTTTGTGGTAGAATATAATATAAGGAGTTTTCTTTGAGAATAATCGCTTATCATGGTACAAATGAAACGGCGAAGGAATCCATTTTGAAAACTGGATTCAAATGTTCCGAAGAAGACTCGGGTAAAATTGGAAGGCGCGGTTTTGGCGCATATTTTTGGAAAGCAATTCCTGGGCACGAAGATGTTTGCGAAAGACTTGCTTTTGGATTTGTTCATAGAAATTCGAGTTTCGAAAATTGTGTCGCTTGGTGCATAAAAGTTGAAATCAAAGTTGAGGATGACAAATTCCTTGATTTCAATGATGAGTTTTTGAAAGGGAAAGTTCTTTTGTTTTGTAACCGCTTTCGTAAATGCGACAGGGATTTTGCTGGCAAGGTTTATAATCTTGTCCTTGAGGAAATGGAAAAGGAACTGGGGTTTAGAATTCTTGCTTATGAAGTTTCTGTTACGCCGCCTAAATCTTGTCATTTTCCAATTGACTTGATTGGAATGCCGAATTGCATTGTTGTCCGGGACAAAAGTCTGATAGAAATAATTACCTGCAAAAGCGAGGAGAATTAAAATGACAGAGGTTCAAAAGAAAGCCTTGAACGTGGTCTTTGAAAAGTTTGATGCTATGACGGACGAAGACTTGCTGAAAAAAATTGATTCTCAGGAAGCCCTTGACAATGATTTGTTTGTCGATGCCAATAGAGTTGACTACAAAATGGAAAATGGATTGGCGCAAAATTTGTCTTTTTCCTCTAAAGGCTCTTTTTCGGAAATAGTTAGTCAGTTTGATTACAGTATGGAAAAAGGCGTTTCTTTGGCAAGCGGAAATTTTTCTTTTAATGATTTTGGCTTGTCTTTTGCCGCTTAGTTTAAAAAGGGGCGTTTATGATTCTTAGCGATTTCCGATTTGAAAATCCTCGATTGATTTCCATTGAATTCAATCTTAACAAAGATGCGCTGGCTGATAAAACGTATTCGATTTCACAAAATATATCGATAAAGAAAACGAAGGATGCCAATAGTGCTTTTGTTCAGTTGGAATATTCTTGTGGGGATAAAGCTGGACAGCCGTTTTTTATACGGGCTGTGATGGAGGCGAAGTTTCTGTGGGAAAATATTGCCGACGATAAAATCGACGATTTCCTAGATATTAATGCGCCTTCGCTTTTGATTTCATATTTGCGGCCGATAGTTTCAAGCGTTACGACTTATGCAGGAATTACGCCATTTTCAATTCCTTTCATGAATTTTTCAAAGAAATAGATTTTTCCTTGCGATGCTCGCCTTTCCGTGCGAAAAAAAAAGTCGTGTTTTTGCGCATTTTCGCGCAGTCTTGCCCGAATTCTCTCAAAATTACCTTGACAAAATCCGAAAATTTGTCTAAAATTAAAGGTGCACTAGAAATTGGTGATGTAGGATTCGCCAATTTTGGGAGTTTTTGGTTCGTCTTTTATACAGTGGGGGGGGGGTAAACATGAGAGGGAATTCCTTGAGGTTTTTTCAACCGTCTGTATTCATAAAAACATTTCTCGTTTTTTGCGCAATTTTTGCGGCGATGCTTTCTATTTCGTGCAAACAATTGGCGAGTTTTGATCCCAGCGTGGACGGGGCGAGGGTAGTCGTAAACAAAACTTTTTCCGCGCCAACAGGTCTGCAAACCTCACAAGGTCGAAAAGGAAAAATTTCGCTTGAATGGTCGCCAGTTTCCGGCGCGAGGTATTACGACATTTATTGTGCCAGAAGTGCCACGGCCGAATTTGTAAAAATCGGTGAAACTGATAAAAATTCGTTTGATGACAAAGTGAGCGCGGGAAGCACAATATATTACAAAGTGTGCGCCCTCAAATCCAACGGCACGCAATCGGCGTTCTCCACAATTGTGAAAGGCACTTCGCTCGCCCAGCCGGTTATTGTTGGTGGTGATGTAAAAGATTATAGTGCAACTATTTCTTGGTTCATGGAGAATTCACGTTCTTTAAATGGTGATGACGACAATTATGAAAAATTGTTGAAATTTGATGTCTGCTATAAACTGCCAACCGATAGCGATTGGAAAAAAGAAACGATTGACGCAGGTTGTTGTACCAATAGTTTTTTGAATTCTTATGAATATGAAATTACAGGGCTAGCGACTGCAGAAAATTATCAATTTCAAATCTATGCATATACGGAGGAGGGCAGTAGTGAATATAGCAACATTGTGAATAAAACTACGATGGTTTCATATACGCCAGTTGCGCCAAAATTCAAAGTATCGGAAGGAACTTCTGCAAAAGAAATTTCGCTTGAAATAACGCTTCCTCCAATGGTGATGGTGAATACCGTAACAAAGAATAGCCAGAATGAAGCGGTGGACGAGTCTTATCCGCTTTATTTCAAGGTTTCCCGGGCAATTGAAGGCAGTGAAAGTTATGACGAAGTCTGCGATTTGTATTACAATGGAACAGAGTTTGTCACTTCTCCTGTTGAATATAAGGAAGGTGGTGAGCCTTACAAAGTGGGCGAGACTGTCGCATGGTTTGATAGCGATACTAATTTGCAGGGCGGCGTAAAGTATGTTTATCAGATTCGTTCGGTAGTGGACACAAATTACAGCAAGGTCGTGTGTCCCGAAGGCAAAGAATATGACAAAACAGTTTGCACGCCAGATGAAAAGGCTTCTAAAGATGTAGGTTGGAAGAGCGCGCCTCCTGTTTTCGAAATAGATCGTTCACGATTTGAAAATAATGGTTTGACACTTTCTAGCGACAAAACAAAGATTTGTTCAGTTTTGTTCGGTTTCAATGTAGATTGGAATAATTTGGACAGGACTGGCGACTACAAATTCGCCATAAAGCAAAACCGCAGGATTTTGGATGCGAATGATTCCGATAGTGGCGAGGACATTTGGCTTGAAAATAGATTCTTCGCCACTCTTGATGAAATCAATTCCTTTGAAATTAAATTCGGTTCGGAAAAAGGCTTAGGAGAAGATGAAAAAGGTCTTTATACCTACACGCTTTACATTGTTCCGAAAGATGCCACATTTGTTGAAGGTGGCTTGGAGAGTGTTCTTGATTTCAAGGAAACAGACGAAGTTTGTGTTACGGACAAAGTGGAACTTCCGAAAGCAGAATTTGAAGTGCAAGGTGGCTATAATAAAAAAGTCAAAATTACAATTTCCAACTATGAATCAGATGTGCAATATCTTGTTACGAGGACAAGACTGGAAGACGAAACGCATACAAATGAAGAAAAAACATTTGCTTTGAACGACATAAGTCCAAATAAAACAGAAGGTGAAACGCGCGTTTATTTTGATGAAGAATTGACGGACAATTGCAGGTACTCTTATCTCTTCAAAGCTACCGCTTCAAATGGCGTATCCAAAGATTTT
This sequence comes from uncultured Treponema sp., assembly GCA_947174385.1. Lineage (GTDB taxonomy): Bacteria > Spirochaetota > Spirochaetia > Treponematales > Treponemataceae > Treponema_D. Next base: position 894 of record CAMWIU010000112.1, on the reverse strand, counting down.
GAACTACAGTTTGCCGAAACTTTGGGTACACCTGATGTTAAATTCGATAGTTCACAAATGAAATATGATTCTATTACAATTTCATTTGAAAATGTTTTGGCGGCGAATAAATATAAGATAAGAATTGGCAAGGAAAATGACTTCGTTGGCGACCTTAATTTTAAATTTGATGCAGATGAAATTAGGGGAAATAAAAATAATGTTAAACATATTGATGCCGTTGATGGTTATAATGATACGACAATTTCGCTTGATGAAAACAAATTTAAGATTGTTGTATACAAGCCTTATGGTTATAACGATGTAATGCTTGCCGGAAAGCCCGCCGATTTAACCGTAACGGCATACAGTGATGTAGACGAGGCTGAGGGCGACTTCAAGGTGAAAGTGCTCGGTCCCGCGCTCATAAACGCCAAAGGCGGTGACGGCAATGACAAAACAATTACGATGTCATGGGACAAAGTGGACGGCGCGAACGGTTACCTCATCTACCGCATGGCATACAAGGACGCAGAAGCCACGGAAATAGAAAGCACGGATACCTTGTACTATCCCGCGACGGATGACGATATATTTGTCTCGCCGTCGTTGGTGAGACGCGAACAGGTGTCGGACGAGAGCATCATCATCACAAAATCCGGCGAAAAATACACGCTCCAGGATACGGACACGCCCGCAACAGACAATTCTTCTGACTTTCAGAAGCATCAGGCGCGCATTTCATGGGGGCGGCCGTTCGGCTACATCGTGCTCCCTGTGAAGGACAAAGATGACTTTACGTTCAAGGTCGGCACCAAGGTTCTTGCCGACGGCGCGGTTGACTACACTGGCACTTTTGTGGAAGCACAAGGAAATACCTACGGCTACGGCATGAACACGGCGGCATCAAAGTCT
>CAMWIU010000111.1 GCA_947174385.1 uncultured Treponema sp. | reverse complement strand
TCGCTCAGAAAAAGTCTCGCAGAAACAAAATCCGACTCCGCCGAGAATGTTTCCGAACCGCCCGCCGAAGAAAACAGCGAAAAGACTTTGATCACGATTATGAACGCGCTCGTTTCGGGCAACAAAAAGGACGAAGCGAGCGGTGACGACCTTTTGACATTTGAAGGCAACGTGAAAATCTCCGTGGAAAAAGGCGCGGTAAAAACGATAATCTCCGCCGACAAAGTTTCGTTCAACAGGGCGCGCGAAATGCTTTTTGCGGAAGGCGCGGTGCGGCTCGAACAAACTGAAAAGAACGGCTCGACTCAGACAGTTACAAGCGACACGCTTTTGTTCAACACGGCGACGCTCGAAGGCGTGTTCGACAATTCGCGCGTGGTGCGCGCGGACAGCAACGCGCTCAACTTGCCGTCCGGCTCGAAGATAAGCGTTTATTCCGACATTTTCGCGCGCGACGATTCGGGCACGATTGCGTTCAAAAACGGCAAACTCACTTTTTGCGACGATGACGAAAATCCGCACTGGACAATCAGGGCTTCGCGAATCTGGCTTTTGCCCGGCAACGAATTCGCATTTTTGAACGGGCTAGTCTATGTGGGCGTCGTTCCGGTCTTTTATTTGCCGGCATTTTATTATCCAAAGGACGAGCTGATTTTCAATCCGGTTTTCGGCTACAGAAATCGCGCGGGATTTTATTTTCAGACCACGACATATTTGTACGGAAGAAAGCCGCTGGAAAAAGACGACGATTCGGACAAAGGCGAAGGAAATGTTTTGGGCGATTATTTCAGCCTCGTAAAGCCGACGAAACTAATGGATCAAGTGCGCGAAGGCCTCATCATGCACAATCTCGACACTGAATACAAAGGCGACACGACTGACCATTTGAAATTTATGATTGACTGGTATTCCAATCTTGGTTTTTCTACAGGAATTGACGGAGTGTTTCATCCCAAAAGTCCCGCGCCTAGCGTGGAGGCAAGTTTTATTTTCGGATTTTCCAACAGCGTCTTTCAAGAAAGTTCGACTGCGCTTTACTTGCCTTATGATTCAAACGGAACTCGCTACAAAGACAAATCGAATTTCATGGGAATCGAACTGCCGTTCCGCTACAAAGGCGGCGTGAAAATTTCAGGCTCCGTGCCATTCACATATTCTTTGGATTTGCCGATTTATTCCGACCCGTTCTTCAACTACGACTTCGGCGACAGAAGCGAAACGATGGACTGGTTTTCATACCTGCTTGACGGTCCGACGCAGGAAAACAGCATCAAGACGGAACTTGAAAAATTCGAGGCGGCGGAAATCACTTCGTTTAGCTGGAACAGCAATGTCTCCTACAGCGTTAAGCTTCCCGATGCCGTAAAACCTTATTTGGAAAATCTTTCGCTCAGTTCTTTCAATTCGACGATTCTTTTTGCGGAAAAGGACGCGACTGTTTCCGACGAAGAAACGGACGTGACTTTTTCCGAGAAAGGCGGTTGGTATAGTGTCACTCCCACGCGGAAATTTTTCTATCCTTCCACAATCACGCCGTTGAAATTCGGTTTGAGGGCAGGGGGCACAATCTATTCCACTTCGGCAAAAAAAAGTGCGGCGAAGAAATCCGAAAAATCCCTCGCGCTTGAACTGAACGCGCCTGATTTTTTTTCTGAAAATTCTGAAGAAGATGACGGCGAAGAAAAAGATGGCGCGGATGATTCCGATGAGTTGTTGGAAGGCGAGCGTATTCTTCCTGCCCTTGATTTTTCGCGCGCTGGCATTGCTTCCATCACGCAATTTTCATACGACCTGAAATATTCGTTCAATCCCGATTTCACCTCGCAAGTTTCTTATGCTTCCGAGCCTTTGAAAACTGCCGATGACTTTGACTGGAACAAAACAAAATCGTCATACATTCAATTCAAAGCGCCGCTTGCGTTCGACCAGTCGCTTTCGTATCAAAACAATTTTTTGGGAATGAAAAATTCGATCAAGTTAGATCCGCTGTATCAAAGGCATCCTTATATTTCGGGCGACACGACGGCGGGCGGCTATTCCGAATCATCGAAAAAAAGTTTGAAGGAAACTGACTTCAAGGCTTCGTACTTTGACATAGTGAACACGAACACGGTTTCTTTCAAGCCGTTCGTTTACTATCCGAATTTCAAGGACACCGGCATTTCTTGGAACACGAGCATAAAATGGTTGCGGACGGAATTCATAGGCGATGCCGAAAATCCTGAATGGGATTTTTTGACGGTGGATTGGAGCGATGCGGAATCTCTCACTTCGCACACGCTGAACGCCACTCTTGCCACGAACGAACTGGGCGAAAAATTCTCGCAGTCGCTCGTGCTCACGGCGACGCTTCCGCCGCAAGTGAACAAATACTACGCCACGCTCAATTTAAAATTCCCTTACGTGTCTTTTAGCGCGGAGACAGGCATTTCGCAAAAGAGCCTCACCGACGACACATGGAAAAAAGAGCCGTTCAAGGAATCTCTCGCCGTAAGCGTTTTTGATTCGGAATTGAAAATAACCCAGTCGTTCAACTACGAGATTGAAGAAAACCATGCGGATGCGTTCAAGGCGGCACTTTCGTACAAAGGACTTCAGGCGGCGTACACGATGCGCTATACGAATCTGTACGACTTCGACGAAGAAACAGGATGGAGCGCGAACAATGAAAAAGAATTCGTTCCGTATTCGGCGAGCATCGCTTACACTTTTACTTCCAAGAAATTCAAGGCGTGGAAAAATCGCATTGAAGTGGCTCCGGGACTCGACACGAGTTTCGTGTACGATTTTGTTCGCCCGACAAATTCATATTTCATATTTTCGCCGTCGCTCACTTTCAGGCTGAACAAGGCGTTCTATCTGAAATTTTCCGCGACGAGCCGCAACGATGTTGTGTACAGGTATTTCCAAAAGGCGGCTGGGCATGAGGGAAGAATTCCCGGCGAGACGAATCCGATTGTGGACTTGATAAATGGATTCCGCTTTGATGACGAGTCGCTCCGGAAATCGAGCGGATTCAAGTTGAAGTCGCTTGAAATCACGATGATGCACGATTTGCACGACTGGGATTTCAAGTGCCGCTTCAAGATTGAGCCGCGACTTGTGACCGAAAGCGGCAACAAAAAGCACTACGACTTTGCGCCGTACTTTTCGCTTTCGGTGGTTTGGCGGCCGATGGAAAGTTTCAAGACGAAAATCGAAGACAAATACGGTGAGCTTGTTTTGAACGGAAGCGACAATGAATGAGACGTTCGTGCTTTGAAAAACGCGGTTTCCGTTTTTTTTATTTGCCGAGGATTTTCTTTTCGTTGAGAAACGAAAGAATAATCGCGCCCAATGCGCAGCATGCCGATGCCGTTGCCGCAACGATTCTGTAGCCAAGCGCGTTTGCCGAAGAAATCGTGGCAAGGCTCGTGAACACGATCATCGCCGCGCTTTGTCCAAGTTTGAACGCGAAAGTCCTCGCAGCGAAAAACATTCCCGTGCGGTTCTCTCCTGTGGAAGCCGTCTCGTGCTGGGCGATGTCGGCTACCATAGCCTGCGGCAGAATTCCGAACGCCGCGATTGGAAACGCGCCCAATGCCACGATGAGCACCGCCTGCGCTCCGCTTGGAATCGGAATGAACTTTCCGCAAAATCCCGTGAAAAGAAAGTCCGCGAAAAAAAATGCGAATGCCGCCATCACGATTTTTTTCTTTCCGAATTTTCTCGCAAGGAAATTTATGAGCGGATAGAACAATAGCGATGTCGCGGTGAGCGCGATGAACATCTGCGAGGCTCGGCTTTCTGGAAGTCGCAAAAGCGACGTTACGAAAAACGGAAGTCCTGTTTGGAACATTGTGAGCGCGAGAAAATAAATTGCGTCCTGCATTACGAAAATGCGGAATTCCTTGTTTGCGAATGTTTTCAAAAGAGAACTAATCATAGTGCACGGTGGATTTTCACTTTGGCAATATTCCTTTTCGTTTATCGTGAATGCTGGAATCAACATGCAGACTGTAGCTATCGCGCAGAGAATCGCGAACGTTGCTTTTATCGCCGAAACGCGCTCCATTCCCGCCGCTCCGAACGCGCCCCAAATCATCGGCGCGGTATAGCCCAAAGCGATTCCGATAATGTAAGTGAGCGAAATGCATGTCGAGATTTTCAGTTTTTCTTCTTGAGTGTGCGCGAGTTCCGCCAAAAGCGAAGTGTAGGGCGTGCTGTAGCAGGTGATGAGAAAATAATACAAAAGAACGAAAACGAAAAGCCACGCCGAATTCATTCCGCTCAAATGTGGAACTGGCGGAAAGAAAATCAAAAGCGTCGCAAGCCCAAGCGGAATTGCGGCCGCCCGCAAAAATGGAATGCGCCTTCCCCGGCGCGAGCGGCAGTTGTCCGACCAGTTTCCCACGAGCGGATCCGTGATTGCGTCGAAAATTCTTCCTGTCGCGGTTATTAGCCCGATTATCGTAAGCGCGCCGAAAAAAACGCGCCCCTGCGGAACGAAGATTTTCATTCCTTCCGACAAAGCCGCAGCGTCCGGCTGATAGAAATACACGAGCCACGATCCGACGATTCCCGAAAGCGCGGCCCATCCGAGTTGCCCTATGGCATAGCACCACATCTTTGCGCGTGAAAGCGATTTTTGAAAAGCCATGTTTCCATTGTATCAGAATTTCGCAAAAATGCCAATGAATAAATATTTTTTTTGAAGCCATTGCGAGTTTTGTGCGAAAGCATTTGACTTGCGCACAAAACTCGGTAAGCAAGACGCAAGGCTTGCGACCTATCTCTAGCGGAAGCGAATTCTTTTGTTCCTCATCGAAAATCCTTTTTGAAAATTCCGCCTTGCTCATTTCAAAAAAAATTGCTATACTTTTCCAATGAACAAATTCAAAAAAACATTTTTCGCATTCGCAGCGATTTTCGCGCTCGCGCAGGCAGCGTTCGCAAAAGTTTCGAGCGGAACGTCTTCGCCAAAAATTGTTCCTGTCACAATTAAAATTTGGGATGGCGTTCCTTCGATGAAAGGCCAATCCACGAAAATGGACTACTACGCGCCGCAAGGAAAAAACACAGGGGCGGCTTTGCTGATTTGCCCGGGCGGAAGCTATCATCATCTCGGCGTTTTCCACGAAGGAAAGGATGTCGCGCTTTGGGCGGCGCAAAAAGGAATCAGCGGCTTCGTTCTGAAATATCGCGTAAGCGGACACGGCCACCATCACCCCGCAATGCTCGAAGATGTCCAGCGTGCGATCCAAATCATACGCGAGAACGCCTCGGAATACGGAATCGACGCGAACAAAATCGGCGCGATCGGTTTTTCGGCGGGCGGACATTTGGTTTTGATGGCGGAAGTTTTCGGACGCGAATCGGAATTAGAAAAACTCGGAATCGAAACAAAAGTTTCGCTTGCGCCGAATTTCATAATGCCGATTTATCCTGTCGTTTCGATGCAGGACGACATTGCGCACAGACGTTCGCGGAACAGCCTTTTGCACAAGGATCAAAGTGAAGAGCGCAAAAATCTTTTTTCGATGGAATTGCAAGCGCAAAAATTAAAATGCCCCGTGTTCCTGCTCGCCGCAAAGGACGACGGCACAGTAAACTATCTCAATTCGACGCGGCTTTCAGAAGCGATGTCTCGCGAAGGCGTGGAAAGCAAATTCATTCTGTGCGAAAGCGGCGGACATGGATTTGGCATGGGCAACAATGATTTCGTCCATTCCACAAAATGGAACGACGAATGGCTTTGGCCATGGCTTGAAGAAACAGTTTTCGGAAAATAAAAGCCGCGTTCCTTGATTTTGCCGCGATTCTATGAAAGCGTGTTTTTCCAAATTCCGCCAAAAAGCGCGGCGGAATTGAAATCTAAAAAACGCTTTCGATTACCTGCGAAACGTCCGTGACAGGAATGAATTTTATTCCAGCCTTGACGCGCTCGGGAGTTTCCTCCAAATCGCGCAAGTTCGGCTTTGGAATCAAAATCGTCTTGATGCCGTTTCGCTTTGCCGCCACGGTTTTTTCGCGAAGGCCGCCAATCGGCAAAACCTGCCCCGTGAGTGAAAGCTCGCCCGTCATCGCAAGATTCGGCTTTATCGTCTTTCCCGAAAAAAGCGAGACGAAAGTCGTTGCCATCGTGATGCCTGCGGAAGGGCCGTCTTTCGGAGTCGCGCCTTCGGGAATGTGCAGGTGAACCGTGTTTTCGTCGAACCAAGCCGCCTCTTTCATTCCGTTCAGCACGGCGTAACGTCTTGCCCAATTGAACGCGATGTGCGCGCTTTCTTTCATCACGTCGCCCATCTGCCCGGTAAGTTCAAGCCCGCCGTTCTTCGACGGAAACGAAACTGCCTCGAGCAAAAGCGTGTCCCCTCCCATGCTCGTCCATGCAAGCCCGATCGCAGTGCCAGGCTTTTTCGCGCGCTTTATCGTGCTTTCGTCAAAAACTGGCTTTCCCAAATATTCGTGCAAGTCGCTTGAATCGATCGTATAAGTTTTGCTTGTGTCGCCTTCTTCGAGCATCTTCGTCACGACTTTGCGGTTTATCTTGTCCAACGCCTTTTCAAAACTTCGCACTCCGGCTTCGCGCGCGTATTCTTCCGCGATTGAAACCAAAACCTGCCGGGTGTACTTGACTTGATTTTTCTTAAGCCCGTTCTTGGAAAGATTTTTCGGAATGAGGTAGTGCCGCGCAATCTCGATTTTTTCCTGATCGATGTAGCCTGGAATCTGAATGATTTCCGCGCGATCCATCAGAGGAGACGGAATTGAATCAAGCGTGTTGGCGGTGAGAATGAAAAAGACATCGCTCACGTCAAACGGCAAGTCCAAATAGTTGTCGCGGAACGAAACATTCTGTTCAGGATCTAGCACTTCGAGCAACGCGCTCGCGGGATCGCCCTGATGACTTTGCCCCATTTTGTCCACTTCGTCGATGAGGAAAACGGGCGAGCGCGTCTTTGCAATTTTCAAGCCCTGAATTATTTTGCCGGGCATCGCGCCGATATAAGTGCGGCGGTGTCCTTTTATTTCCGCCTCGTCGCGCATTCCGCCCACGGAAAATCGGAAAAAAGGCTTTCCCATCGCGCTCGCAATCGAATGCCCCACGCTCGTTTTTCCGACGCCCGGCGGCCCCCAAAATA
>CAMWIU010000110.1 GCA_947174385.1 uncultured Treponema sp. | reverse complement strand
CGCTCGGCCGTCCGCACCTCGCCTCGTATTTCGTGAAAAAGAACATCGTCCGAAAAGCCCAAGCCGCGTTCGACAGGTTTTTGGGAAAATCCGCGCCTTTTTACATCGAGCGGCAAGGCTCGGATTTGGACGAGGCGATTTTCGCGATCAAAAAATCCGGCGGCGTTCCCGTAATCGCGCATCCGCTTTCGCTCTACGTTTCCTGGGGAAAAATCTCCGACATTCTGCGCGAGATAAAATCGCGCGGCATTCAAGGCTTGGAAGCGTGGCATCCCGGCGCGCGCGAGGCCGATTGCCGCCGCTTGGAACGACTTGCCCGCGAACTGGGATTTTTCGTCACGGCGGGAAGCGACTTCCACGGAAAATCCGTCCGCGCCGATCGCCGCATCGGAATCACGGCGGGCAACATTCACATTCCCGAGCGGTATTATTACGACGAGCTTTTGCCCGCGCTGGAATCCGTCACCGCTAATTCTGCGCTTTAAACAAAATGTTTAAAGTTGCCATCGCGAGTTTTGGGCTTTAAACAAAGTATTTTAAACCGCCGATGCGAGTTCCGGGCTTTAAACAAAGTATTTTAAACCGCCGATGCGAGTTCTGGGCTTTAAACAAAATGTTTAAACTCGCCACCACGAGTTTTGGCATTTAAACAAAATGTTTAAAGTCACCGAAGCGAATTTCGGGCTTTAAACAAAATATTTTAAGCCGCTTACACGAGTAGTGGACGAAGTAGAAAATATATCACGCTGCCGACGCGAGTAGTGGGCGTTAAAAATCATTTCTAAGTCTGCTGATTGTTCGAGGCTTCAAAAAAACAAAAAAATTTGTCCCAATGCCTCAATTTTTTTCAAAAAATTCATACCTTATATTTGAGAATCGGAAAATTGCGAGGTTTTTATGCAAATCTATTCGTTTTCGCCTTTCGGCTACGAAGGAAATTTGGTTACGGTGGAAGTGGACTTGAAGCGCGGAATTCCTGCCATCGACATGGTGGGCTTGGCGGACGGCGCGGTGAAAGAAAGCCGCGAGCGGATGAAAAGCGCGATCCGGAATTCGGGGTTTGAATTTCCCGTCGAGCGTGTTTTGATAAGCCTTTCGCCTGCCGACCTGAAAAAAGAAGGCGCGGGATTCGATTTGCCCGTGGCGTTGGCGGTTTTGTGCGCTTCGAATCAAAATCAAAATGAAGTTTCCGCGCAAAATTCCGAGATGCTTGATTTTCCCGTGATGACAATGGGCGAACTCGAACTTTCGGGAACGCTTCGTCCCGTGCGCGCGATTCACGCCGCGGTTTCCACGGCGCGTTCGAGCGGAATCACGCATTGCATTGTTCCTGCGGCGAACGCAAGCGAAGCGCGCGAAGTTTCGGGAATGAAGGTCTTTGGCGCGGAAAATCTGCGCGAGGCGTACTCGGCTTTGTTCAATCCGGAATTGTTCGTGCAGGCGGGCAAAAAGGGGCAGGGCGAAAGCCTTCCTGAAAATTCCGAAAAAATCGAAGGTGTTGATTTTGCGCAAGTGATTCCGGGAAGCGGCTTTGAGGAAATCTTCGGGCAGCCGAATTTGGTTCGCGCATTGCAGATTGCGGCGGCCGGCGCGCACAATGTCTTGGCTTTCGGGCCGCCCGGCTGCGGGAAAACTTTGGCGATGCAGCGGTTTTCGAGCCTGCTTCCGCTTTTGACTTTGGAAGAAGCGCAGTCCACCACGCGCATTTATTCGATTGCCGGGCTTTTGTCGCCTGCCGAGCCGCTCGTGCGAACGCCGCCTTTTCGCTCGCCGCACCAAAGTTCCACGCTTGAAGGGATTTGCGGCGGCGGAACGAATTGCCGTCCCGGAGAAATTTCTTTGGCGCACAACGGGATTTTGTTTTTGGACGAGGCGGCGGAATTCCGAACGAGCGTCTTGCAGATGCTCCGCGTTCCTTTGGAATCGGGCGCGATCACTTTGAGTCGCGCGGGGCGTTCCACGATTTTTCCCGCGAAATTCCAGCTTTTGATGGCGACGAATCCTTGCCCTTGCGGAAATTTCGGCTCGGAAAAGAAATTGTGCCTTTGCTCTTCGCGCTCAATCGAAAATTATTGGAAAAAGTTTTCCGCGCCGCTTTTGGACAGAATCGACTTGCGCGTAAAAGTGGATTTGGCGGACGAAGAAAATTCCGCGCCGCGACAAAATTATTCCACGAACGTCCTTCGCCAAAAAATCGCCGTTGCGACGAAAATTCAGCGCGAGCGGCAAGGAATGAAAAACGCCCGGCTTAAGCCGGAGCAAATTCGGGAAATCTGCGTTTGCACGGACGAAGCGCGCGAAATGCTCGAACGCGCCGCTTCTCGCCACGACTTTTCGCCTCGCGCGAGCGCGGCTTGTTACAAAATCGCGCGCACGATTGCCGACATGGAATCTTCGCAGAAAATCGCCGCCGAGCACATGGCGGAAGCGATCGACTTGCGGAAATTCGAGGGCGTTTTTTCCTGAAACCGCGAATCAGCAAACACCGCGCGAATTGAAATTCGTCAAAATCGGCATAAAAATCTTCCATAGTGTTTTGAAAACTCTTTACTTTTTTTTTGAATGGATATATAATAAACTATTATGGCAGATTTATTGACGAATGAACAGTTTGACAAATTTCGCAAGACAATTTACGACGAAAGCGGAATAACTTTTTCGGCGACGAATCGTTCCATTTTGGACAGCCGTCTCAAGGAGCGGTTGCGTGATAAAAAGCTCGATTCCGTGGACGAGTATTACAAACTGGTCATTTCAAATCGCGAAGAAATGAAGGTCATGCTCGATTCGGTCACTACGAATTTGACAAGGTTTTTCCGAAACCAGCCACATTTCGACGCGCTGATAAATTACGTCATTCCGCACATTTTGGAAGACAAGAAAAAAACTGGCAGCCACACCGTGAAAATTTGGAGCGCGGGATGTTCGACTGGCGAAGAGCCTTACACGCTTTCGATGATTCTGAAGGACATTTTGCCGCCCGGTTATGATTTCCAAATCATCGCGTCGGATTTGTCGCTCAAGTCTCTGATGGTCGGCAAGCAGGGATTTTATCCCACGGCTCGCGTCGATGGAATTCCGCCAAAATATTTGAGCCGCTTTTTCACCAAGACGGACACGGGCTATCAGGCGAACAAAGAATTGATGAGTCCGATTCGCTTTGACTACCACAACCTCAAGAACGACAACGGCATTCGGAATATGGACATCGTTTTCTGCCGAAATGTTTTGATTTATTTTGACGAGCCGGCGCAATTCCGCGTCATAAATCATTTTTGGAACGCGCTCGGTCCGCACGGCTATTTGTACATTGGCCATTCCGAGTCGCTTTTCGGAATGAACACGAAATTCAAATTCCTCAGGACTCAGTGGACCACTTTGTACGAAAAGAATTCCGAGTAGCCAAGTCAAGTATTATTTCAAGGAAGGTTTTTTATGGACGATATATCGGTATTGGTTTGTGATGATTCGGCTTTGATGCGCAACTTGATTTCGCGTGTCATTGATGGAACTGAAGGAATGAAAGTCATTGCCAAGGCGCAGAACGGGCAAATGGCGCTCGAACGCCTTGCAGACCCGAACATAAAGCCCGACGTGATGGTGCTCGATATTGAAATGCCGGTTATGACTGGCATCGAATTCTTAAGGGAGCGCAAGGTGCGGAAAATCGATGTGCCTGTAATCGTGCTTTCGAGCATCGCGATAAAAGGCGCGGCGGTTACGATGGAAGCGTTGGAGCTTGGCGCGGCGGACTTTATCACGAAGCCGAACGGCTCAGTTTCCACCGATATTTCCGAAGTCGCCGATCATTTGATTGATTTGATTGCATCTTACGGCCACACATACGCACGGCGACAGGGAAAAATGACTTACATTCCTGAATTCTTCCAACGCCAGCGGAAGATGCTTCAGGCCGAAAGTTCCGTGGCGAAAATCAAGTCCACAAATCTTGACGAGCCGATTCAAAAGCCCAAACTTGATTCGCTGCAAATTCGAAGTTTCAATACAATTGACAAAAAAAAGCCTGCTGTGGTTACGCCGTTGCGAGAGGGCGGACGAATTGAATTGATTGCGATTGGAATTTCCACGGGCGGTCCGAACGCTTTGCGCGATGTCTTCAAAATGATTGATCCTCATCTAAAGCAGCCGATTTTGGTCGTGCAGCACATGCCGAAAGGCTTTACCAAGGCTTTCGCCGAAAGTTTGGACAAAATTTGCCCATTGAGCGTGAAGGAAGCCGAGGACGGCGACAAAATCGAAAAAGGGCATGTCTACATCGCTCCGGGCGACAATCATATTGTTGTGGAAGAAAGATTGGGCGGAAACGTGATTCGTCTTTCGCAAGAGCCTCACCGCAACGGACACCGTCCCAGTGCCGATGTCATGTTTGAATCCGTGGCAAAGGTTTATAAAAACCGTGCGCTCGGCGTGATTATGACTGGGATGGGACGCGACGGCGCGGCGCAACTTGCCGAAATGCGGAAAGAAGGCGCGTGGACGCTCGGGCAGGACGAAGAATCTTGCATCGTATATGGAATGCCGCGCGCTGGCTGGGAAATGGGCGCGGTGCAAAAGCAAGTGCCGCTTATGAAAATGGCGGACGCAATCAGCAGCCTTGCCCGCGAGCATTTGACTAACTAGGCGCGTTCGCGTTCGAAAAAGTTGATTTTCTCATTTTGAAGGAGTGGTGTTATGATACGACGAAATCCTGGATTTGCCAATTTGACGGCGGGCTATCTTTTTCCTGAAGTCGCTCGGCGCAAAAATGAATATTCGAAAAATCATCCCGACGCGAAAATAATCAGCCTCGGCGTGGGCAACACCACCGAGCCGCTCACTCCGCACATTGCCAAAGCGATGAGCGATTACGCGCTTTCGCTCGGAACGGTGCAAGGATATTCGGGCTACGGCGACGATTTCGGTTCTTCCGATTTGCGGAAAAAAATCGCCAAAGAATTTTATCCAAATGAAAATATCGAAGCGGACGAAGTTTTCATTTCCGACGGCGCAAAGTGCGACATCGCCCGCGTTCAGACGCTTTTTGGGCGCGACGTGAATCTCGCCGTGCAAGATCCGAGCTATCCGGTTTATGTGGACGGCTCTGTGATTGCGGGCGCGGCTGGCGTGAACAACGGCTCGGGCTACGATGGAATCGTCTATATGCCTTGCACTGCGGAAAACAATTTTTTCCCGGACTTGTCGCAGATAAAAAAGAATTCGCTCATTTATTTTTGCTCGCCGAACAATCCGACTGGAAAAGTAAGTTCAAAAGAAGAATTGACTCGCCTTGTGGAATTCGCGCTCAAAAATGAATGCATCATAGTTTTTGACGCGGCCTACAGCGAATTCGTCTCGGATTCGAATTTGCCGAAAAGCATTTTCCAAATCGAAGGCGCGAAAAAATGCGCCATCGAAGTCCAGTCGCTTTCAAAGCCCGCAGGATTTACGGGAGTGCGATTGGGCTGGAGCGTCGTCCCGAAGGATTTGAAATTCGCCGACGGCACTTCCGTCAACAAAGACTGGGGTCGCTTGATGACGACGCTTTTCAACGGAGCGAGCAACATCGCCCAGCAAGGCGCGCTCGCCGCCCTCGACGAAACCGGCCGACGCGAAATGCGAAGCGTCATCGAATATTATTTGGAAAACGCGCGCATTATCGAAAAGACCGTCCGCAAATGGAAGAACGCCGAAGTTTTCTTCACGGGAAATTCGCCGTACTTGTGGATTCGGTTTGCGGGGCAGAAAAGCTGGGACATTTTCGACAGCATTCTCGACAAATGCCGCGTGGTGACGACTCCAGGCTCTGGCTTCGGACCTGCGGGCGAAAGTTTTATCAGAATCAGCGCGTTCGGACATCGCGCGGACGTTGAAGAAGCGTGCCGCCGCATGGAAAATTTTTCGATGTAATTCAAAAAAGCCGCGCATATAGCGCGGCTTTTTTTCGAAATTTGCGCGGCGAGGGATGGATGCTCGCTGTTTGTGTCAAAGAAAAATCCCCACAAATGGCGCAAATTTTTTCGCCCTGAAAATTTATTTTTTATTATTTTTCAAATAGGTTTTCAAATCGTCAACGAAAAGTCTGTCTGTGTGCGCAATGTGCGAAAGAATCCAGCCGTACAAAAATTTCACGAAGTTCATCGAAGAATAGTAAGTTTCTTTTTCGAAGTTGCGGCATTTTTCCAAAACTTTTTTCGCGAATTCCGAATGCTCTTTTTTGTGCGCCTCGAAATCTTTGTAGCCGCAAACTTGCATCAATTTTTCTTCGTGGATAAAATGCGTCCGAACATAATCCGCGCATTCTTTGAGTGTATTGAAAACAAAAGTTTTTCTTTCATCCGTTTTTCCCGAAACAATCGCTTTGTAAAGTTCGTTGCACATTTCTACAAGCCGTTTGTGCTCGCCATCGACAATCGGAATCCCAATCGAAAATCGCTCTTCCCAAACAATAAGATTTTCGCTGTCTTGGAATTTTGTCGTTTTTGCCCTCATACTTATATATTATAAAATTTTGATAAAAAATTCAATAAGGTTTTAAATCCGAAATTTTTGAAAAGCGGAAGTTGTTCGCACAAATCAACATTCCATCAACAAAATATTTTCCGTTGTGCCGGCTTCCAATTTCTTCGTATCGGTTTTGCGAAAACCATGACGCTCGTAAAATCGAATCGCGTCGATGTTTTTTTCAAGCACCCACAAAAATTTTGCATGATATTCGATTTTCGCAAATTCAATCAATTCCGCGCCGATTCCTTGGCCTTGAAAAAAATGATCGACATACAATTCCTTGATTTCCGCTCCATCAATGCGAATCATTCCTTTTACAATCCCGTCATCATAAACCCAAATATGGTCGAGCATTTCTTTTGACGAATATTCTTTCGCCACGGACAGCACCTGCAATTCGTTGAAAGAATAATCATCGTTGTGAAAGATTGCGCGATAGTTCATTCGCTTTACAAAAACCAAAATTTCTGCAATCCGCGAAACATCGCGCGCGTCCGCTTTTCGTATTTTCAATTTCAATTGTTCCAATACCCCAATTCATCCGACAGATTTCCCCAAAGTTCTGTCCGCGTTTTGGCTTTTCGTAATTTTTCCAAAATCTTCACATCGGGGGCGGGGTATATGACGAAGCCGTCTTCTTCTCCCAGTTCCGGGCGCA
>CAMWIU010000109.1 GCA_947174385.1 uncultured Treponema sp. | reverse complement strand
TATGAAAAAATCAATTATTTTTTTAATGACATTTTTTCTTGCGATGAATTTGTTCGCGCAGGAAAACGAACGGCTCAATCGGCCGCTTTATTCTTTGCCGAAAATCGTTGAGCCGCAAAATAATTCTGAAGCGCAACTTGTGGCGAAAGATTCTGCGAAAAAATCTCGTGGCAATTCGAAATTGGATTTGCCGAATTTGGATGAAAGAAAAAAAACTGTTCCTTTGGAAACTGCGAACACATTGCTCGCCACGGAAAAAGGGCTTTTTAAAATTACGAACAATGGAAGCCGCGCGGCACTTTGGAGCGAAGGCGCAGTCCGCCAAATTCTTCCTGTAAAAAAATTTGTAAACGACGAACAAAATTCCGCTTTGGAAAAATCTTCGCAAAATTTTTATTTCATAACGGACAAAGGAATTTTATTTTCGCAGGATTTGGAAAATTTCGAAACACGAAATTCCGGCTTGCCGAATTTTGTAATGAAAAAAGTTGATGGCGAAAATGTCGCTTACGAAACTCATGTTCAGGATTTGAAAGATTTGGCGTACAATCCGCTCAATCCTTTGGAAATGGTTTGCGCCACAAAGGAACGAGTTTTCCTTTCGCGCGACGGCGGAATTTCTTGGAAGAACATCGGCTCGGCGAGTTTGCGCACGAACGGAATCAAGTCTGTGGCAATCGCTTCGATGAAAATTGGCTCGGGCGAAAACGCGCGCAATGAAACTGTCGTGTTTGAAGCGCATTCGATTTTGGGACTTTATTATTATCGCGCGGACGCGGCAAAGCCTGATTGGTTTGAAGCGCGGGAAGGACTTGCTTCAAGCGATCCGAGCAACGGCGCGGATGAAATTGCGGACATTTTGCCAATCGTCGCAAAAGATGAAAACGGATTTTTGCATTGCGAAATTTATTTGTCGCAAACTTTCCTTCCACGAATTTATCATTTTGATTTGGCAACAAAAAAATCCGCTTGCGTTTACAAAGGAAGCGAGCCTTGCGATACGATCGATGCGCTTTGGCAAACTGGCTCTTCGCTCGCGTTTATGTCGCCGGGAAAAGTCGGCTCGTACAATTTGCTTTCGGGCGAAGTTTCGGATTTGAACAACGACCTTTCCGTTTATTTTCCGCAATTCACTCAAAACGAATTTTTGGTGAACGCAGCTTGGATTCCCGCTGAAAATTCCGCGGCGAAAAAAATCGGCGGCGACATTTTGTTGAACGAACTTTGGCTTTTGGAAAGCGGAAAAATTCTTTCGCCTTACGCTGCGAAAATCGACGGGCAAAAAAGTTTGTACGTTCCGTGCTATCAGGCGCATTTGGCGGGCGGTCCTGAAAAATTCAAAAAAATAATTTTGGACAACAAATTGAATTCGCTCGTCATCGACATGAAAGACGACTATGGACTTTTGCGCTACGATTCGCAAGACGAGCTTGTTTTGCAAAAAGGCGTGGTGAGCAAGTACGCGCTCAATTTGGAAAATTTCGTCAAGACTTTCAAGGACGATAACATTTATCTCATCGCGCGAATTGTCGTTTTCAAAGACAGGAATCTTTCGGAATACAACAACGGCGCATATGCGATTTGGGACAAACGCACTGGACGCGCGTGGCGCGGAATCAAAAACACTGAAACTTTGGAAGACGGAACGACGCAGACAAATTATTACGACGAAGCGTGGGTGGATCCGTTTTGTCCAAAAGTGTGGGAATACAATGTCGCGATTGCGAAAGAATTGATTGCACGCGGATTCGATGAAATTCAATTCGACTACATTCGCTTTCCGACGGACGGAACGAATTTGTACAACGCGAATTATCGCTGGCAAAGTCACGATATGGACAAGGAGGGGGCATTGCGAAGTTTCCTTTCCTATGCCCGCGAAAATATTTCCGCTCCAATCGGCATCGATATTTACGGCGCGAACGGATGGTATCGCAGCGGCACTCGCACTGGCCAAGATGTGGAAACTCTTGCGCAATATGTCGATGTGATTTGTCCGATGTTTTATCCGAGCCATTTTGAAAATAAATTTATGAACTACAAACCTTATGAGGAACGGCCGTACAGAATTTATTATTATGGAACTTATCGCAACACCGTCATCGCTCGCGACAAAGTTGTGGTGCGTCCGTGGGTGCAGGCGTTTTTCCTGAACGTGCCTTACGACCGCACTTACTACGACAAAGAATATGTTTTGAAAGAAGTGTACGGCGTGCGCGACAGCGTTGACCGAGGCTATATGTTTTGGAACAATTCGGGCAACTACACAAAACTTTCTCCCGACCCGGGCGAGGCGGAATACACTGGTCCGTCTTATGAAGCGGCGAAAAATTTCCGTAAGCCCGCGATTGGTCCGAAGACTCAGCCGCTTTCGTTTTACATCGACGAAGTGCAAGAAAATGCGAGTTTGCCGGACAAAAATAATTTGAGCATTTTGGATTCGGTCTTGAATCAAAAGTCGCAGGCGAGCGCGTTCGATAAATTCACTTTGCAAACTCGCAAAGTTTTCGACGAATATTTTGGGCGCACGAATATTGAAAATTGGGATTGAAATAACGCGCGCTTTTGGCGCATATTGCTGAAAGCGCGCTAATAAATTTTACGATGAAATAATTGCTTTTCGATAAATCGCAATTTAAAAAATGGCGCTACATTTTGTTAATTGAATTTTAATTTTGCATTCCGCGTTTAAATTTTTCACAGGAGAAAAAATGAAAAAAACTTTTACAACGATTCGTGCGGAGGGGTTCATACCCCGATGCTTGCGTCGTAATAAAGGGAATGAAACCCGACAGCGATACCTTATGAGAACAACAAACGCCGACGCTCTGCGTCGGGGCTTGTTGATTTTTGCGTTCGCGTTAATTTCTTGTAGCGCGAATTCAAGTAAAATTGCGTCCGCAGAAAATTGGAGGAAATCAGAAATGAAAATTGAAATTCAAGTTACAAACGAAAACGGCACGACAACAAAACTTTTCGCAACGCTCGCAGAAAATTCTTCCGCAAAATCTTTTGCCGAAAAATTAAAGGGCGGCGCAATTGCAATTACGCTGAACGATTACGGCAATTTTGAAAAAGTCGGCGACCTGCCGTTTTCGCTTCCGAAAAACGACACGCAAATTTCGACCGACGCAGGCGATCTAATTTTGTATCTTGGAAATAAAATCACAATTTATTACGACAAAAATTCTTGGAATCTTACGCGCCTCGGAAAACTCGATGCGCTCGAAAACGGCACGATGAGCAAAGCAGATTTGAAAAATGTTTTGGGCAAAGGCAATGTCAAAGCCGTGTTTTCACTGGTAAAAAATTAAGTGTCTCAAAAAATTTTAATTTGATTTTGCGGCGGAATGTGCTGGAATTTTTTACGATTCTTTGAACGCTGAATAAAGTTTGTCGGAGATTTTCTTGAACATGATTTCGTTCGTGAATTTAAAAGAATCCAAAATCGAATTGTCGATTTGTGAAAAAGAAATTTCGCCCGCGTGATAATGCACCATCAAATCAGCGAGGCATACAACCGCGCTCAAATCTTTGGCTTCCGCTTCCGCCAAATCCGGCATGTGATGAAATCGAATTGATTTCGCGATTACGTCAGGGAAATTCCATTTCTCTGCGATGAGCGCGCCGATTTCCGCATGATTCACTCCTGCCAAAAGTCTTTCGAAAATTTGGTCTGGAATATTTTTTGTTTCGCAATTTTGTTTTACCCGCGCGATGAATTCTGGATGCGACGCTTCGAAAACAATTTTTCCCATGTCATGCAAAAGTCCGCAAATGTAGGAGTCCTCGATTATTTTTTTGTTCGAAGCGAAATAATTTCGCGCGATGTTGAACGAATAAAATGCAACTTGATATGAATGCTCCCAAATGTTGAATCGTTCGTCGTCAAATTCGCCCAAGGATTGAATCGCACCGATTGAAAACAGCAAATTTCTGATGCCGTGAATTCCAACGAATTTCACCGCGTCATAAACGCTGTGGCATTGAAATGGAAGCGCGAACGCCGCCGAATTTACGGTTTTCAAAAGTTCCGCCGTGAGCGCGACATCGTTGGAAATGCGCATCGCAATGTCTGATATTCGCGAATCGGGATTGTTCAAAAGTCGATTTATCGCCGTAATGTTTTCGGGGAACTGCGGAAGTTTTTCAATTGCGTTTGCGAATTCTTCACTGATAAAATTCATTTGCGCCTGATCTTTTTCAGGAAGCGGCAAAATTATGCGCATTATTGTTTCGCCGTTTTCGCAGATGGCTTGGAAATTTTCTCCCGCGAATCCGATTTTTTGCAACATCAAAATCAAAATGACAAGTCCAAGACCTGCGCCTTCGGAATCATCGAGAATTTGCGAAAACGCGTCTTCAATCGAAGAGCATTCTTTTGCGCGAGAAACTCTGTCTCGAACGCGCTTGTCTTCAAAGACTGTGATTTCAGAATTGTTGCGCACTTCGATTTTGATTTTTCGGTCGCGATATTGAAGCGAGACGCGAACATAAAGCCCGGCCTTTTTTTGCAAGCTCAAATAATATTCGAGGTGTTCGAGCATTTCTTTTTTGAAAGTTTTCATTCCGATTTCGTAGTCGGACTTTTCTGTTATTTCCAAATTTTTCGTTTTAAAATAAACGCGCTTGGTGTTGGCTTTTTTTGCATTCGTCATCAATTCGTTTAGGCAATAAGTGAGCTGTTCGCACATCTGCATTTGATTCAATTCTTCCAAAAAAACGCGCAGAATGTCGTCCATATAAATTTCCATTTCGTGAGGAATTGTGTAGGTGGTGAGGGAAAGTGGAATGCCGGCTTTTATAGCTGTCTTGATTTTTTGCCTGTCAACTTCGACTTTTTTAAATTCTGCCATGAAAAAAATTATATCATATTTTTTGAAAGAAATAAAGGGTTTTTCCGAAACGGAATTTTAAAACGCGCAATGAAATTGTGGAAGCCTTGCGGCGCAAAATTTGAATGTTTTCAATTTGATGATATATTGCAAAGTTCCGTTTTTTTCGGTAAAATGAAGTATGCAAATTTTGACGCCGTTCGCCGGAGAAATGCTCGTTCTTGTGATGCTCGTTTTTTTGAACGCGCGCATTCTTTTTACGCGGCGCACTCGGCACGACGCGCTTGCGATTTTGGCCCCGCTCAGCGTCATCGTGATGATTTTGCAAATGCTGGCGTGGGAAATTCGTTTTACGGAAATCGTGATTTTCGCGCTCGCGCTTGTCACGGCGATTTTGAACTATCGCAGTATCGTGCGGCTTTCGCAAGATTTGTTCGTGGATTCTTACAGCGTGAAATTTTTCGTCGCGTCGATTTTGCTTTTGCTCGTTTCGATTTTCGTTTTGGTCATCGCAATCGTCATGCGCCCTGTTCGCCTGCAAACTGAAAAATACAATGTTCAAGTTGAGCGCGAATATTTTTCATGCGCGACTTCTTCCGAATTTTCGGAATCAAATTTTAACGAAGCGAATGAAATTTCCGACAAGCGAAATTTCACGCTCTACACTTTTTCGAACAAAAATGTTTCGACGCAAAAAAATACAATCGTTTTGTTTGTGGGCGATGTTTTCGCCGAAACTTTGAATTACGAGCCATATTTGATTTTGCTTGCCCGCGCGGGCTACACTGTTCTTGCCGCGGATTTGTACGATGATGATTTTTCCAACTTGCGGAACACGAAAACTTTTCGAAGAACTTTTCTTTTGATGAATTTTTTTCAAGGCGAAAAATCTGCTTTGAATGAAATCGGGAAAATCGAATTTCGCGAAAAATCAATGAAAAGTCGCGCCCAAGAATTTTCGAAAATTTACGAAGGCATTTACAACGCGCTCGCTTTCATCGCAAAAAATCGTTACGCGGAAAAAGGCATTTTTATCGTCTGCGATTCAAGCAGCGCATTGTCCACGGAAAAACTCGATTCGATTTTCGGAAAATATTTTTCCGCGCCGGACGCGCGCGCTTTTCCGCGAAGTTTGAATCTTGCGGACATTGCCGATTACACGACGCCGGGTTTTGGATTTGTGGCACAGACAGATCCGATTTTTGCGAAAATATTTTTGGACGTTGCGCGCGACAAAACTTCATTTGCGCCGAGTTATTGCGTTTACGCGACAAGGCAAAAAATGGAAAATTAAATTTTTGATGGGAGTTATGATAAAAATGCCGCAAAACTCGCGCGGTCTTTAACTTGCAATTTATCAGGAGAAAAAATTGACTTTAAATGAACTTGATTTTTATTTCAATTCGATTTTGAAAAAAGAAAATTATTCTGCCGATCCTTCGCGCAATGGAATTCAAATTCAAAATTCTGCGCCCGAAAAAAAGCAGATAAAAAAAGTTGCGTTTGCCGTTGACGCGACGTTGGACACCGTGACGGCGGCGGCCGAATGCGGCGCGGATGTTCTTTTCGTTCACCACGGACTTTTTTGGGACAATGTGGAAACGCTCACTTACATTCATTATGCGCGAATTGCAGCGTTCATCAAAAACGACATCGCGCTTATCGGCTACCATATTCCGCTTGACGCGAACGAAGAAGTCGGAAATAATTTTTCGATCGCGCGCGCTTGCGGAATGAAGTCTTTGAAAAAATTTTGTCCGTGGCGCGGAATGGAAATCGGCGTAAAAGGAAAGCTTCCAAAGCCGATGAGCGTGGAAGAATTGTCGGAAAAAATTTTGTCGAACGTTCGCCGCCTAAGTCCAAACGCAAAGCCGAATCAAATTCTCACGTTCGGAAAAAAGAAAATTTCCACGGTGGGAATTGTTTCTGGCGGCGCGGGCGGCGACCATTATTGGGCGTGGCGCGAAGGCTTGGACTGCTATATCACCGGCGAATTGGGGCACAGCGATTTCAATCCGATTAAAGAAGAAGGAATGAACGTGATTGCCGGCGGACATTACAACACGGAAACGTTCGGCGTGAATTCGCTCCGCGAACGTCTTTTCGAAGAAAAAGGCGTGGAAGGAATTTTCTTGGATTTCCCGACGAATTTGTAACAAGAATTTTCGCGTAGGTTGCAAGGTTGTCACTTTGCAATTTTGACTTTCTATATTTTTATTTTGGAGAAAAAATGAAAAAAAAATTGATTCCATTTTCGCTCGCGCTGGCGGTGATTTTGCTTGATCAAATCACAAAACTTTGGATTGTGAAAAACATTCCGCCGTTCAGCGTTGGATATTCTTTTGGCGGCGATTTGCTTCGAATAATTCATGTGG
>CAMWIU010000108.1 GCA_947174385.1 uncultured Treponema sp. | reverse complement strand
GTCAGGAATTACCACGCTTGTAAGCGACTTGCAGCCATCAAATAGACATGCGCTGATTACTTTCACACCTTTTGGGATTTCTATGCTTTTAAGCGAGGTACAGTTGGAGAACGCGCTTACGCCAAGATATTTCACGTTTTCGGGAATCACCACATCCACAAGAGATTTGCAGAAAAAGAATGCCTCATCGCCCACTTCTCTTACGCTTGCCGGTATCTTCACGCTTTTTAGAGAATCGCAGTGAGAGAATGCTCCGTAACCGATTGCCGTTATGCCGTCAGGGATTTCCAACGAAACAGGAATGGCGTCCGTATGTCCGCACACTATCGAGCCACTTATGAGAAGCGTATCTCGTTCCTCCGGCTTTTGCACACCGTCCGCGCAGGTGACTTCCGCGTTGAGCAATTCTTTGTTGTTGTAAAGATCCGCGATGCTGTTCCACTGCGCCTTTGTGCCACCATAGCGTACGGTAGCAAGCGACTTGCAGTTAAAGAACGCTCCCCCGAAGCCCTCGACGATTGTCGTTACGCTTGCCGGTATCTCCACGCTCACAAGGGAATAGCAGACACTAAATACGCCCGCCTCTATTTTCACAACGCCGTCGGGTATCTTTATGTCCTTAAGCGATTTGCAGAAAGAGAATGCACAGCTGCCGATTTCTTTTACGCTTTCTGGAATCTGTACGTGCTCAAGCGAATCGCAATCGCAGAACGCATTGACACCGATTGCCGTTATATCGTCAGGGATTTCCAACGAAGAAGGATTGGCTTCCGTACGTCCGTACACTATCGAGCCACTTGTGAGAAGAATGCCTCGTTTCTCCGGCTTTTGCACCCCGTCCGCGCAGATGATCTCCGAGGTGAGGATATCGGTGTTGTTGCAAAGCCCTGCTATGCTGTTCCACTGTGCCTTTGTGCCGCCATAGCGCACGGTTGCATACGAGTGGCCGCTAAAGAACGCGCACTCGCCGATTTCTTTTACGCTTTCGGGAATCTGTACGCGCTCAAGTGAATCGCAGTTAGAGAACGCAAATTCCCCTATTGCCGTAACGCCATCGGGAATGACAACTTCGCTCAGCTCCATGCCGTGCTTGACACCCTTTATTGTTCCGTCCTCAATAATAAGGTATTCGTGTTTCTGTTTCATATAATGCCTCCTGTGCCATAATATGGCGAACATGCACAAATATAGCGCATCCAGCCTATCATTCAATGATAGACTGGATGAATTTTTTCAGAAATTTGCATGAATTTTCTGAATGCCGCAGATAATTGTGTCCGCATGGTGCTGATTGTGCTATGCAAGACGCTCGTTCGCGCCCTCCGCGATGGTCCGATTGCCTCATCGGGAAGCGGAGAGAGATTCATTTCTTTCCCGTTCATTTTCCGAACAGGATTTTCATCACCGGGTTGTAGAAATATTTCTCATCGTTTTTTATGGCGGAAAAATGATACAGGTCTATGTAGTCAATCTTTTTGCCATTCAGATTATATTTCCCGTACTGAGCAACATTTTCCCGCAGCTTTTTCAACTCGGAAAAATTCTCGCTCGGAAGACACAGTTCAAGATAATCATCTTCTATTTTTCCGTCCCACAGGTTCGCCGTTATTATAACATCCGGCTCCAAAATCTCCAGTTCCCGCTGAAAGAAATTCGTTTTTTCCAGTTCCGAATCTTTCAGAAATCTGTCAACGAGGCTCGTGTTCGTCTGCCAGTCCGTGTCGCTGTCGTTGCTGAATTTCGAGACGTTCACAACGGCAAAGCTGAACTCGTTTTTCTCCAGCATTTCTTCCACAATCTCGTTTGCCTGCGGAATGTCAGAAAACGCTATTTTACCGCCATGCTGTATTCCGTAAATGATGTACAAAATGTGCCGCCACCAGTTGTTGCCATTGTAGAAATCCTTTTCAAAAAAATCTTTCGAAGTGTCGCGGAAATCATAGCCGCCTATATTCCTTGTCTCGCGCCCGATAAAAAGGACTTTCTTTTTCTGCGAGAAATAACCGGGGAAAAATCCGTCCTTGGCGAAGCAGTCGCGGGGAGCACGCTTTCCATCGCCGTTGTCAACAGGTTCTTTGTTCTTGGAAATCTGCGCTATCCATTCATCAAAGAGCCTCATCAGCTCATCATTCTTTTCCTTTTCGATTCCAGAGAAAACAAATCTACCGCTCATAAAAAACTCCGAGTTTACAGTCCTCCGACTTTTATTTCTTAGACAATTTCCTTGACCATCATAAATACAAGGTTTCCACATCGCATTTTCGGGCGAAACAGCCATGTGAAAATACACGGATGTATTTTTTCACATATCCTTTTTCCTTGCTGTATGCTCCTGGCACTCTTTCCGCATGAAGTCCACGATGATTCCCACAATCACGTTCATAATCACATACGCGGACGTGAACGAATAGCTCACGAAGAAAATCCACGAGTACGGATGAACCTTTAATATAGGACGGGCGACTCCTGAAACCCAGCTGTCGAACGTCATCACCTGGCAGAGCGTCAGAAGAGACAAAGGCAAGTCGCCGAAAAATTCCGGGAACGCCTCACCGAAGATGTTTGTGCCGAGTATTGCGTATGCGTAGGAGAAAATTGCGAGGAAGAGGAACGTCCAAAGTATTCCAGGAATCGCTTTGAACAGAGCCTTGAACGTGTGCCGCAGATGCGAGACGTTGTTCACGAATTTGAGCATTTTCACCACCCGCATCGAACGCACCATGCGGATGAGCTTGAGCGAGCGGAAAAACGCGAAAATTCTGAACACGGAGAAGTACGTGAACGAAGAGAACACGGAAACAAGGACGATTGCTGCGTCGGAGATGTTCCATTTGTTCACGGCGAAATATTCCTCGCCGTTCTCGTCACTCTTTTTCTCGCCAAAGAAATTCTTGTTATAGACCGCCGCTTTGAACAGCAGGTCGAAGACGAAGATGCCCAGGCAGATTTGGTCAATCCAGAACAGGATGTCCCGCGTCCGCGCTGAAAGCCCCCGCGCCGTCTCGATCCCCAGGCAGACGGAGTTGACGGCGATGATGAAAAGCATGAAGTATTCGTAGGGCGTGTCTGCTTCCCCGTCCACGAGATTCCTCAATCTCCGTAACGACCATCGTTTAGATTCGCTCATCTGCCCAGATTCCTATAACGCTGGCGCGTGCGTGCCTTTGCTAAATCCGTCCTTGGCGAAGCAGTCGCGGGGAGCACGCTTTCCGTTGCCATTGTCAACACGTTCTTTGTTCTTGGAAATCTGCGCTATCCATTCATCAAAGAGCCCCATCAACTCATCATTCTTTTCCTTTTTCAGAGAAAAAAATCTACCGCTCATAAAAACCTCCAAGTTTACAATCCTCCGACTTTCATTTCTTAGGCAATTTCTTTGACCATTCGTTATACAAGGTTTCCACCTCGCATTTATGGCAAGCGCTTTACCGCTTCGCGCGCCTAGCGCATGGGTACGTGACGCCCTTTGTTATGTCCATCAGGGTGGCGGGCGCACAAACCATTTGCCATGCTAGAAATTGATGGATATTTAGTACCGCAGTATTTGCAGGCGTACTGGGATTTCTCGTCTCCCTCGTACGGTTTATGCCTTCCTTTGTTGTTTCCGTTCGGGTGGCGAGCGCAGGAACCATTTGTCAGACTGGAAATTGAGGGATATTTTGAACCGCAATATTCGCAATAGTAGTTTGTCGGCGCGCTAGAATTTCTCCGCTCGGACGAATTTATCGGCGCGTTGGAATTCTTCCGTTCTGATGAGTTTGTCGGGGCGTTAGAAATTTTCCGCGCGGATGAGTTTGCCGCCTTACTGCCCTCGCCTCTTTTCTCATTGGAAACAAAGGAATCCGCACCTACCTTTGCGGAAGAAAAGAAAATCGCGACGCAGATATAAACGCCGATTCCAAGAGTAAAAAATAGAGTCCCTAAAAAAGCCTTCCCGACGTAACTCGTGAACCATGTATAGGGATTCATTGTCGCCACTATTCCTTTCGCCGTGCGGATTTTGTTCTTGAATCCGATTGTAATGATAATAAAAAGTATTGCAAAGAGCGGGACTGCTAAGCAGACATAAACATAAATTGAATCGCTCACAAACTCTTCGAGCTGTTTTTCAAAAATAGCAGGGCAGAAAGGGCTTGCAATCAAAAGAATCCACGGCAGTTCGACAAGCAAGAACCACTTTCCAAAGCCTACGCTTTCATATCCATCGTAGATTTCCGGATGTTCGTCTTTATACTCCTCAATTTTTTCCCTGAACGGAATTCCGTCCGTATCGGTGAAACTTCCCGTAATTAGCATGACAATATCGACAAGCCACCAAATGTAAAAGCCGCCGAGCGTAAAAAGTTGAAAAAGCCCTGACTTCCACTTGCCCGTCATAAAACGGTGGACACCGAAATAACCGACAAAAATGCAGAGAATCGCGAGCAATGTCCTGCGTTTTTCGGGCGACTCCTCAGAAAGCTCAATTTCGTCGTTTTGCATACCCCTCCCCCTTGTTTTGCCCGGTTTTAGGCATTTTTCGAAATCTTCCGCACTGTAAAGAATTCTTTTTTTAAGAAAAAACAGTGCAATATACTGTTAATTATACAGTTTAACACACTGCTTGTCAAGATGAGCACACAATTAACAGCGCAATATACTGTTATTATTTCGCGTTTTGCATTCATATTTACAATATGACATTGCAGGAAATCTTCATAAGGAATCTCAAATTCTATCGCAAGCAAAGCGGACTTACGCAGAACGAACTGACGCTCAAAATCGACAAAAGCTATAACTACATAAACGGCGTGGAGCAAAAGAAAAGTTTTCCCCCGCCAGACGTAATAGAAAAAATCGCCGACGCGCTCGGCATACGACCGCACCTGCTTTTTATGGCGAACGGCTGCCCGGAAAACGCGATGAAATTCAACGCTGATATGTACATAGAAAAAATCACCGACACGCTTTATCAAAGGCTAAAAGACGACATCCGCCGGGAAGTGCAGGAAGTCTTTGCGCGCTAACGCAAGGCGCGACTTTTGAAAAAAACTTGCACAATTATTGACAATGTGCTATAATCGGATTTATGAAAGCCACGAACTTAATGGAACAATTTGTAAAAGAACAAGTCGATGACATGTACGCTCGAATAAAGGAAGAAAATCCGTCCTCGCCAATTTGCGACTGCGAAAACTGCCGCCTTGACGTTCTTTGCTACGTGCTCAACAGAGTTCCTCCGAAATACACAGTCTCGTCCAGGGGAGTTAGCCACACGCAGCGCGAACTGGAAAATTTCAAGCAGATTTCCGCCGACGTGGGAAAAATCGTGATGGACGGAATCCGCCTGATAAGTTCTTCAAAACGTCCGAACCACAATTCATCCTACGCGACTTCCCTTGAAAAACTCAAGATTATAAAACAGCGGCCGTTCTTCTTATTCCCGATTTTGTCCGGCTACGTATATGACGGGCTAACGTTCGAATCCCTCGTGGACGCGCAAATCTCGCTTTTCATCGACGGAAAATTGGCGAAAATGCTCGACTCGACGTGGCAGAATCCGTGCAAGACTTTCAAGGCCACCGAAGGCGCGTACAATTTTTGCGTGCTTCCAAGGAAGGCGATGAAGGCAAATTTGACGCGCGATTTCAACATTCTTCTGAAAGTCGAAGCCGAGGGCTACGAAAGCGTGAACTATTCGTTTACCGTGCCGATTTCAAGCATAATCGCGAAAGATTCGAGCGGATTTGCGAACTATTCGCTTAAAATTCAGGATTTGTTTCTCTTTCCGAAAGGCGCGGAAAACACGATGGAAAGGTACATTGCCGAAGAATAGCGGTAAACGGGAGTCGAACCCGCCTGTCGGGCTTGGGAAGCCCGCATACTACCGATGTATTATTACCGCGGAATGACCCATGGCAGAATCGAACTGCCGACAACCTGCTTAGAAGGCAGGTGCTCTATCCAGCTGAGCTAAAGGGCCGTGTGAAATTATCATATCATATTTTGAATTTTTGTTCAAGCGCGAATTCGCCTGAATGTGGGGATTTTTTATTGAGCTATGATGGATTCGAACCATCGACCCACGCCTTAAAAGGGCGTTGCTCTACCTACTGAGCTAATAGCCCGCACTGCGGCTCTCGCCGAAAAACGTATGAATATGATAGCATTTTTGCACCAAAAATGTCAAGTGGAAAACGCTGAAAAATTGAATTATTTTTCAAGAAATTTCGCCCCATGCTTCCCACTCCCCGCCCGCGATAATCCTCTCTTTTTGCGCCGCAAGGATTTTTACAAGAACTTCGCTTCCTTCTTTCGGTACGGGAAAATTTTCGTCGCAAAGAATTTCTGTATGAATGAAATTGTCCGTCACGGCGCGCAGGATTTTCTTTCCGCTCGGAACGGCGATTTTTTTGCTTCGGACATTTTCCAAAATCGCGCGTCGCGAACTTTGCGCGAAAGATTCGACATATCGGATTTTTTGCCGCGCGGAGAACTCGGCAAGAATTCTTGCGCGCAAGTCCTTTGTCCTTTCGGGAATCTTGGGCTTCATTGAAAATGCGGGCGTGCCTTTTCTTGGCGAAAACGGAAATGCGTGCACGTTCGCGAACGAGCAGCGTTCGAGCAAGTCAAGTGTCATCGAAAAATCTTCTTCGCTTTCGCCGGGAAAACCTGCGATTATGTCGCATGCCAAAAAAGGCTTTTCTTTCGCGCTTCGCAGCATTTCGCATGCGCGGAGAACGTCGTCCCTTGTGTAGCGTCGGTTCATTTTCTGCAAAATTGAATCGCTTCCGCTTTGCACGGAAAGATGAAAGTGCGGACGCACCCGCTCGTTTTTTATGACGGCGCAAAATTTTTCATCAACGATTTCGGGATGTATGCTCGAAAGGCGAATCGCGATTTTTTTTGTCCGCGAAAGAATAAGGGAAAGAAGCTCCGCGATGCCGATTTTTTTTTCGCCCAACATTCCCGAGTATTGTCCGACATTCACGCCAGTAAGCACCACTTCGGCATGCCCCGCTTTTTCCAGCGCGTTCACTCGTTCCACAACGGCATCGGCTTCGAGCGAAACGGATTTTCCACGCGCAAGATGAATCGCACAGTACGAGCATGAATTGTCGCAGCCGTCCTGAATTTTGAGCGAGGCGCGAGAATGCAAGACGAATTCTTTCGAGAAAAAAATGAACGGATCAAGCGCAGGATTTTTCGCGTAAGTGTCGTGCGGAGTTTTTTTTGCGGCATCAGTTTCGCGA
>CAMWIU010000107.1 GCA_947174385.1 uncultured Treponema sp. | reverse complement strand
TTTCGAAGAAAACTCGGTAGCAGGGCAAAGCCCTGCGTAGAGGGGTAAAATTATGGCGAGTTTTGGTAGCACGAAGTGCGCACAAAACTCGTTAAGCAGCGCAACGCGCTGCGACGGGTTGTCGTTTCCCCAGATGAATGCGGCTTGCAAAAAAAATAATTCTATGCTAGAATTATAAGTCATGGGTGGAAAGTCTAATAGCTCTGCGGCAAAAGCGTCTTCGAAAAAAAACGTCGCGCAAAGCGCGGTTTCGAAAAAAAGCGCGTCTTCAGCGAAAGCCGCCGTTTCCAAAAAAGCGGAATCCGTTTCGAAAAAGATCGCGCCTTCTTCTGCCGCGCAAAAAAAATCTGCGGAAGCGAATGCGCGCGTCAAATTGGAAGAAAAAAAATCACTTGCTAAAAATCCGCAAAAAAGCGCGGCGAAAAAATCTGTCGCGCAAGGCGCGGCTTTGAAAAATTCAGCGGCTTCGGCAAAGCCAGCCTCTGCGAAAGCTGCCGCTTCGAAAAAATCTGCGGCTTCGGAAAGAGCGGCGGTTTCTTCATCGCAAAAAAATTCTCTCTTGACAAAAACTTCGGCGAAAACAGCCGCGCCCAAAAATCCTGCGGCGGCTTCTCCCGCTTCGAAAAAATCCGGCGCGCAGAGCGCGGTTTCGAAAACCGCCGCGCCATCTGCAAATTCCGCCGCTTTTCAGCAATCTTCGAATGCAAAATCGAATTCTCAAAGCGCGCTCGCAAAGAACCCTTCGCCAGCGAAATATGACGAAAGCCAAATCCAGCATTTGGACGCGCTCGAGCATATCCGGCTTCGTTCTGGAATGTACATCGGGCGGCTTGGCGACGGCTCGAATCAGAATGACGGAATTTATGTTTTACTGAAAGAAGTCATCGATAATTCGATAGACGAATACATTATGGGATTCGGAAAGCGAATCGATGTCGCTCTCAAAGACAATCATGTAAAAGTGCGAGATTACGGACGCGGAATCCCTTTGGGCAAAGTCGTGGAATGCGTGAGCGAAATCAACACGGGCGCAAAATACAACGACGATGTTTTTCAATTTTCGGTGGGAATGAACGGCGTGGGCACGAAGGCCGTGAACGCGCTTTCTTCGTATTTCCGTGTCGTCTCCGTGCGTGACGGCGATTGCGCCGAAGCGATTTTCGAGCGCGGAAAACTCGTAAAGGAACGCAAAGGCCATCTCAAGGAAAGCCAGCCGAACGGCACTTATTTTGAATTCGTTCCGGACGAAGAAATTTTCGGAAAGTATTCCTACAATATGGAATTCGTGGAAAAACGGATTTGGAATTACGCATATTTGAACGAAGGGCTTTCGCTGCGACTTAACGGAAAGGAATTCAAAAGTTCGAACGGCTTGTTCGATTTGCTAAACAATGAAATCGAAGGCGAAAGTTTGTATCCAATCGGAAGCTGCGTCGGCAAGCAAATCAAATTCGCGTTCACGCACACGAACGGCTACGGCGAAAATCATTTTTCTTTCGTGAACGGACAATATACGGCGGACGGCGGCACTCATCTCAACGCTTTTAAAGAAGGATTCGTAAAGGGCATCAACGACTTTTATCAGGAAAGTTTTCGCGCGGAAGACGTGCGCGAAGGAATGGCGAGCGCGGTTTTGGTAAAAGTGAAAGATCCGATTTTCGAAAGCCAGACGAAAAACAAACTCGGCAATACGGACGTGCGCCAATGGATTGTGGGCGAAGTCCAAGCCGCGCTTATCGACTGGCTTCATCATAATCCGCAAGCCGCGAGCAAGATAAAAGAAAAGATTCAAACCAACGAAAAACTTCGCACGGAATTGAGCGCGGTAAAAACGAAAGCGAAAGAAGCCGCGAAAAAAATCAGCATAAGGATTCCGAAACTAAAGGACTGCAAGTTTCACGTTTCGGACGGAGAAAAAGGCGCGAACTCGATGATTTTCATCACCGAGGGAGATTCTGCTTCTGGAACGATGACGCATTCGCGCGACTCTTCATATCAGGCGATTTTTTCTCTGCGCGGAAAACCCGAAAATATGTACGGAAAAAAGCAAAGCGACATCTACAAGAACGACGAACTTTACCAACTTATGATGGCTCTCGGAATCGAAAACGACGTTTCGAATTTGAAGTACGCGAAAATCGTAATCGCCACCGACGCGGACAACGACGGCTATCACATCCGCAATTTGGTGATGACCTTTTTCCTCGGCTACTTCGAAGAGCTTGTGACGAGCGGCCGAGTTTTCATTTTGGAAACTCCGCTTTTCCGCGTGCGCAACAAAAAGGAAAACATATATTGCTACAGCGAAGCCGAGCGCGACGCGGCGCAGGCGAAACTGGGAAAGAGCGCGGAAACTTCGCGCTTCAAAGGCCTGGGCGAAATCAATCCCACGGAATTCAGCCAGTTCATTCAGGGCGAAATGATGCACTTGACTCCCGTGGAAATCAGCCAGTTAAAGGCCGTGCCGAAACTTTTGGGATTTTACATGGGCAAGAACACGCCCGAGCGACGCGAATTCATCGAAAAGCACCTGCTTTCCAACGCAGAGATTGATACTTGAAAACTGCTTTGCAGTTTTCAAGTATCAGTTATTAGTTAATATTTAATAGTTAATAGTTAGGAATCGCACGGAAGCGTGAGGAATGGGCTTAAATATTGAAGAATGGGGAGAATTCTTGAAGAATGAGACGGAATATTCAAGAATGGAGCGCATTCCTGAATATATATGCAAAAATTTGAGGAATATGCATAAATCTTGAGGAATGGAGTTTATTCTTCAATATTTATGCAAAAAACTGAAGAATTCGGGATATTCTTGAAATTTCCTGTCCGCGCATGATGACGGGACGCCGTTCACGAAAAATTCGTGATGTTTTTTAGAAAAATGGCCGTTTTTTGCTTGCGCCGCCGAGATTCTTGGCGTATACTGTAATGCGGGCGCGGCACGGGCGGCGTTCTAAATCGTTTGCGAGGAGGCAAATATGGCAAAGTCATTTGCGCAGAAGCTGAGCGACGCGCGTCTCATGGCGGCGGGAATCCGCGCGCATCTTGAGGACTTGAAGGGCGTGAGCTTGGGCGAGGAGCAGGCGTCGGCGATTGACGCGGCGGTCGCCGCTTTGGGGGAACTTGACAACAAGCAAGAAAAACTCAAGGCGGAACTGAAAACCTGCACCGCAGAGCTGGATGCGAAGAGCAAGTCGCTTGGCGACGCGGTTCTTGACGCAAAGAAGCGCGTCAAACTGTCGATCTCGCAATCCGGCTGGCAGGAGTTCGGCATTCCGGACAAGCGGTAGGCACAGAGAGTGATACTTGAAAACTGCAAGGCAGTTTTCAAGTATTAGTTAATAGTTAATATTGAATAGTTATTGAATGATAGATAGTTGTTCAGGGAATGGTTTTGGAAGGAAAGGGCGCGATTCATATTAAGAGCAAGAACTTCGCGGTGCGAATCATTCGTCTTGTGCAATTTTTGCAGAAAGAAAAAAAGGAGCATGTGCTTTCGAAGCAATTGTTAAAAAGCGGAACTAGCATCGGGGCGAATGTGAACGAATCGGTCTACGCGCAAAGCAAGGCGGATTTTATTTCAAAAATGAGCATCGCGCTTAAAGAGGCGGCGGAAACTGAATATTGGATTGATCTTTTGGAAGAGACCGAATATGTGAAAGTCGAGCAAGTTTCTGATTTGAAATCTGAATTGGAGGAAGTATTGAAGCTTTTAACTTCAATAATAAAAACATCGAAAAAGAACAGTTGATAAATTATTGGTTTGGCAAATCTTAACTAATAACTGATAATTATTAACTGTTTTTTTTCCGCGAGGAAAAAAAACACTATGGCTTTTGTAAAAAATCTTTTCGACAAAAATTTCATAGAATACGCGAGTTACGTAATTCGCGATCGCGCCATTCCTGATTTGGAAGACGGGCTTAAGCCGGTTCAGCGGCGAATCATGCACACGCTTTTTAGAATGGACGACGGGCGTTTTCAAAAAGTCGCGAACGTCGTGGGCGAATGCATGAAATATCATCCGCACGGGGATGCTTCGATTGGCGGCGCGCTCGTCGTTCTTGCGAACAAAGGCGTTTTTATTGAGCGGCAGGGCAACTTCGGAAATATGTTCACGGGAGACGGAGCGTCCGCGCCGCGTTATATCGAATGCCGCGTGCATCCGCTTGCCAAAGAGTTTCTCGTGACGAATCCGCACATTACAAAATACATTCCGAATTACGACGGGCGTTCCACGGAGCCGGAAGTCTACCGCGCGAAAATTCCTGTCGCGCTTGTAATCGGGGCGGAAGGAATCGCGGTGGGAATGTCAACGAAAATTCTTCCGTACAATTTGCGCGAAATCTTGCAGGCCGAAATAAAGGCTCTGAAAAACGAGCCTTTTGAGATTTTTCCTGACGTTCCTACGGGCGGACTCATCGATGTTTCGAATTACAATGACGGAAACGGAAAGATAATTTCCCGCGCCAAATTCGACATGAGCGACGAAAAGAAAATCGTCATCACTGAATTGCCTGTGGATTCTACGAGCGAAAGCCTTCTGAACTCAATCGAGAACGCATACCGCGCTGGCAAAATAAAAATCGCCGCCATCGACGATTTTACCACAGATCATTGCCAAATCGAGATAAAACTTCCGCGCGGCGTTTATGCGAGCGACGTTGAAAAGGCTTTGTACGCATACACCGATTGCGAAAAGTCTATCGCGTGCCAAATGCTAGTAATCAAAGACAATATGCCAACCGTGATGACCGCCACGGAAATCGTAAGATATTACGCGAAAAAACTCGTTGCGATTATAAAAGACGAATTGGAATTCGAGCGCGAACAACTTACCGAAGAATTGCACCAGCGGACTCTCGAACGGATTTTCATCGAAGAGAGAATCTACAAAAGCATAGAGCAGATGAAAACCGCCGAAGCCGTCAACAAGGCCGTCAAGGAAGGATTCGTTCCGTTCAGAAAAGAATTGCTTCGCGAAATCACGGACGAGGACGTGGAAAAACTTTTGCGGATTCCGATTCGAAGGATTTCGCTCTTCGACATCAACAAAAACCGCGACGAAGTGGCAGCGATTAACGGAAAGCTCAAAGAAATCGCGAAAAAGCTGAAAAATCTCACGCTGTGCGCCATAGAATATTTAAATGGAATGCTCGGGAAATTCAAGCCGGAAGAATTGGAGCGGCACACGAAAATCGCGAAATTCGGCGCGGTTGACGTGAAGGAAGTGGCGAAGCGGGATCTTCCTTTGCGCTACGACGAAAAAGGATATTTGGGCTTGGGCGTTTCTTCCGGCGAAGAAAAATTGCGCGTAACTTCGTTCGACAGGATTTTCATCATGCGCAAAAGCGGAATCTTTTCCGTTTGCGACGTTCCTCAAAAACTTTTCGTCGGCACGGGGCTTGTCCATGTCGATTACGCCGAAAAAGAAATTGTCAACGCGATTTTGTTCACGGTGATTTATCGCGAGCCGAAAACGAAATTGTGTTTCATAAAACGTTTCCGCGTGATGAGCTGGATTATGAACCGAGATTATTTTGTCGCGCCCGACGGATGCGAAGTTTTGCACATCGACACGCGCGCGAAATTCAAATTCACGTTGAACTACGCGAAAAAAGCGCGCACGAAAGTCCAAAAAGAGAATTTCAAGGCGGACGATTTTGCCGAGCGCGGAATGAAGGCGCAGGGCTTTAAATTGAGCGCGCGCGAAGTGGAAACGATTGACGTGATTTCGTAATCTATGGCGATTCGTGTGGAGGAAAATATGGACGGAGAAATTGCGCAAGAAGGCGGCGAAAGAAATCCGCGCGGAAATGGAAATATCGGCGCGTTGGTGCGCAAGTATCGCGACGCTTCAAGGCTTTTGCTTCCGCGCGCGATTTTTATGATGATGGTTTTCGGCGCGATCGTGATTTTCATGTCGTCGCTTTTTATGGGCGCGGGAATTTCGGTTTTGGCGGCGTTCGCTTCGTCCGGAAATTTTCTTGCGACGATTTTTTTTCTCGCGCTGGAATTGCTTTTTGTTTTCTGCGCGTTCGTCCTTCACTACGGGCTTTTTTTGAGTAACTTGCGTTTCGTGCGAAATCAGCCTGTCGCGGTTTCGTTTTTGCTCGCGGGATTCAGGCAGAAGCGCGCGAAAAAGTTCGCTGCGTTTTTCATCGTGCCGCTTGTCTTGGATTTTATGATTTCGATTGTGCCGCTTTCTCTTTCCGACGCTTTCATCGAAGTGGCGCAAATCACGCAGCCGCAGGCTTTGCTCGAATATCTTTCGTCGCATCCGCAAATCATGCGAATGATGATTTTTCATTCGGCGATTTTTTTCCTGCTCGCGCTCGCGTTTTATTTTCCGTTCGCGTTCGTTTGGCCGAACGTATATGACGAGACGGAAAATTCTTTTTCCGAAATCCTTTCGAAAAGCATGAAATTTTGGAAAGGTCGGTTTTTGAAATTCCTAGGATTTGAAATCGCGGCGCATTACAAAACTTTGCTCGTGATTTTCGCGGGCGGCGCGCTCGAATTTTTTCTTCTCGGAAAATTTCCCGCGAACGCCGCGGCGCAAATTGTTTCGTCTTTATTCGGATTTGTTTCGTTTTGCGCGACGATTCTTTTTCTTGCGAGCGTGATTCTTTCGATAAATTTCTTCTACGACGAATTTTCTTCGGGCGAAGGCAAAAAAATCGAGCAAGGACAAAATGAAAATTCTCTCGACGAAAGTTCAAACTGAAACCGCCGTAAAAAACTCGCGCTTCATCGCGCAGGCGTTCCCGTGCCAAAATCAAGACGAGGCGCGAAAAATCATCAAGGCGCAAAAGGAAAAATATTTCGATGCGCGGCATGTTGTGCACGCTTTCGTGCTAGGCGAGAGCGCGGAGATTTTCGGCGCGAGCGACGACGGCGAGCCAAGCGGAACGGCGGGACGACCCGCGCTCGATGTTTTGAAAGGCTCGGAAATCACGAATGTTTTGGTGACAATAACGCGCTATTTTGGCGGAACGCTTTTGGGAACGGGCGGCCTTGTCAAGGCTTACGGCGGCGCGGTGAAATCCGTTTTGGAAGAAGCCGAAAAAATCGGCGCGGCGGAAGAATTCGTTCGCTGGAAAGATTTTTCGTTCGAATGCTCGTATTCGGCGCACAAAAATTTAAAGCGCGTCTTGCGGAATTTTTCGATTTGCGATTTGCGCGAAGAATTTTCCGATTCGGTTTGCGTGAGCGGAAAAATCACCGAAGA
>CAMWIU010000106.1 GCA_947174385.1 uncultured Treponema sp. | reverse complement strand
CGCATGATGCGGGCTATGGCGGATTTCTTTTGGAAAACAAAATCGATGTTGTCCGCGCACGCCGCGTGAACGCCGCCTCGGAAATTTCGCCGCGCTACACGGAAACTGGATGTTATGTCGGAACGAATTCGACGGAAAACGGAAAATATCAAGTGTTCGCTTCGCCCGCTTCCGTGCTCGCAAATCACGACGGCACGATTTGGGTTTCCGCCTACGCGAGCAACGAGCTTGTCCTTCTCGACATAAACGGAAATGTCGTTCGCCGCATAACCGGCCCGCTCAATGGATTCGATCGTCCGCTCGACGTGATTCGTTCTTTTGACGGAAAACTTTTGGTGAGCGAGAGCGCGGGCGACAGAATCGCGGTTTTGAACGAATCGGGATTTTTCGAAAAATATATCGGCGAAAAGGGAAGGGGCGTCGGGCAATTTGTTGGGCCGCAATATTTGGCGCAGGATTCGCTCGGGAATATTTATGTTACAGATTTCGGGAATTCGCGCGTGGTGGTTTTTGACAAGGACGGAAACGGCATCTTTGATTTTGGACGGCGCACCGAAGATTTTGCGGGGCTGAAAGGACCGACGGGCATTGCAATAAAAGACGGCCGCGTTTTTGTCGCCGACTGCGTTCGCGGCGCAGTCTACGAATTCGACTTGAGCGGAAACTACGAAGGCGTTCTCGTTCCGGAGCAGACTTTTTCTTTTCCCGAGGCTTTGAAATTTTCCGCGGACAAAGATTTCATTATCGTTTCCGACAGAAATCGGATTTTTTCGATTGACTTGGGAACAGGCGCGGTTTTTGAAAATGCGTTCACGGGCAACGCGCCCGCAAGAATCACTTGTGCGCTTCCCGATTTCAACGGAAACATTTTGGCGAGCGATTTCAAGAACAGCGAAATCTACATAATGTCGAAGATGACGGAATTGCTCGGCGGACTTTATGTGGAAATTTCGCGAGTGAACGCGGAGCATTTTCCCAAAGTCGTAATTGAAGTGAACGTGCAAAATCGAATGCGGCAGCCCGTGATGGGGCTTCGTGCGGAAAATTTTTATGTCAGCGAAGGCCGCCGCGCTGTTTCGAATTTGCGCTTTGAAGGAGCGGCTTCCGCAAACACGAGCGAGGATGTCGCGATAATCATCGACCGCAATGTGGATTGTTCGGTTTACGGCGAAACTTTGAATCATGCCGTGCGCGAGCTTGCTGGCGCGATGCAAGGCGTTGGAAAAATCACGCTCATTTCAAGCGGAGAAATTCCTGTTTTGGAATATGAAGGCGCGCCGAGCGGCCTTATGGATTTTTCCTACACTGCGCTCAAATCTCCCGAAAGCAAGGTTTGCACGTTTGACCTCGCGCTCAGAATGGCTGCGAACAATCTGATAAATTCAGAGCCAAAACGCGCGGTGATTTTTTTGACCGACGGAAAATTTATGCAAGGCGCGTTTTCGCGCTACGGGCTTTCCGACCTCGCTTCGTATTTGAACAACAATCGCATATCGTTCAGCATCGTGCAGCTTGAGCAGGGCGCGCCCGCCGAGGAATTCACATACATTTGCAAAAACACTTTCGGAAAATGTTATTATGTTTTCCGTCCTGAAGGCTTGGGCGGCGTAATCGGCGATTTGCTTGAAGTGCCGAACGGAATGTATCAGTTCAGCTACGAATCGGCGTTGCAGACCGACATGGGGCGCGCGTTTTTGCCCGTGGAAGTGGAGACGTACATTATGAACCGAAGCGGCCGCGACGAGATAGGATACTTCGCTCCGCTTGAGTGATTTTTATTTTTGCAAATCTTTTTCGTTTGAAAGAAGCCGCGCCTTGTGGATTTTTATCTTCGGATTTTTTTGTTCCAATTTCAAAATCGATTTTTCCACGGCGCGTTTTTTCTTTTCGCCGAAATCGAAAAGTTCGTTTTGCGCCTCGCTGTCCGCGTCTTGAGTTTTTCCGACGGTGATTCCTAAAAGCCTGATTCCGCGCCCTGCCTCATATTTTTTTCGAAAAATATTTTTCGCGCGGCTGAAAAGGTCGTCAACGCTCGTGATGTTTTGCGAAGAAGTTTCGCGCGCGCTCACCGTCGTAAAATCGTCGTATCGGATTTTCACGCACAAAGTTTTTCCTGTGATGTTGTGCCGCAAAAGCCGGAACATCAGCTGCTCGGAAAGTTCCAAGAGCGCGCCTTCGATCGCATCCCAATCCGAAAGATCGTAGTCATAAGTGGTTTCGATTCCTGAAGAGTGCGACTTTGCTTCTTCCAAAAATCCCGGCGGGTCGATGCCGCGCACGGCGTTGTATAAAAATTCTGCCTGCGCTTGCCCGAAAATGCTTGAGAGCAAATTCTTGCTGTGCTTCAAAATGTCGCGCGTGGAATTGAAGCCCGCTTCGTTGAGATGCGCCAAAGTTTTCGCGCCGATTCCCCAAACTTTTTCGAGCGGCAATTTCAGCATGAAATTTTCTTCTTCGCCTGGAAGCACGGCCGTAAGTCCTTTTGGCTTTTGCAAGCCGCTTGCGATTTTCGCGACATAGTTCGAAGTGGCCACTCCGATTGAAACCGTGAGGCTCGTTTTTTCGAAAACTTTTTCCTGCAATTTTTTTGCCGTCTCGACAGGATCGCCGAAAAGCCGCGTCGTTCCGCTCATGTCCAAAAACGCTTCGTCGATTGAAATCTGCTTTACGTCGGGAGAAAAATCCGAAAAGATGCGCATCACTTTTTCGGAAAATTCGCCGTAAGTTTTGTGGTCGCCTCGAACGAAAATCGCGTTCGGGCAAAGTTCCACGGCGCGTGCGAGCGGCATCGCCGAATGAATTCCGAATTTTCTCGCCTCGTAGCTCGCGGTGGAAACGACCGCCCGCCTGTCGCCGGGAACGCCGCCCACCACGACTGGCTTTCCGCGCCATTGCGGATGCAGCAGCTGTTCCACCGATGCGAAGAACGCGTCGAGGTCAACGTGAAAAAAACATTTCGTTCCTTCGAAATTCATAGCAATTTCCTTAATTTTCAACGACGGAGAAAATTTCGCCGTCCTTTGCTTCGAACGAAAAAATTTCTTTTTCTGCGCAATTCGAATTG
This sequence comes from uncultured Treponema sp., assembly GCA_947174385.1. Taxonomy (GTDB): domain Bacteria; phylum Spirochaetota; class Spirochaetia; order Treponematales; family Treponemataceae; genus Treponema_D. Next base: position 4,225 of record CAMWIU010000106.1, on the reverse strand, counting down.
TCGTTTAAAAAATACGCTTCAACCGTGATGACTGAATTGTCGGAAAAATCCGGCGTGTATGTCACCGTCAAATTTTGCGGCGGATTTTCCGGAAGCAAAAATTCCGTGCGCCCGTTTTCGTGCGAAGTTTCGTAAATCGAAAAGTATACGGGATTTTCGCTTTCGCCTTGAACGAAAATCGCATAGCGTTCCGGAATTTTTTTCGAAGAAATTTCGATGCTTCGAATTTTTCCGCCGTAATATTCCGAATCGAAAACCGAAACCGAAGCATTTCCGACAGAATCTTCCACGCGCGCGAAAGGCTTGACGGGTTCGACATTCTTGAAAAAAATTCTGTTCAATACGGAAATTGAAAAAACTGAAAGCACGATGATTCCAACAATGCTCGCGGTGCATGCGACAAAATAATATGCGACGGCTCTTTTTGCGGAACGCGCTTTGGAATTTACTTGGGCGAGGACGCGAAGCCAAAGAAGTCCAAGCGGAACTAGCGCGAATCCCATGAAAATATTTTTGTCCAAAGAGCAGAATACAAGTTCAGATATTTTTTTCGCGTCGGAGTAAATCAAGATCGAATACAAAAGCGGCACGAACGGTAGGAAAAAAAATATCATGAAAAAATAAAGAGGCGTTGTCCGCTTGGCGGTTCGGGAAATAGTCAAAATCAAAAATTCAAAGGCGAACAAAAAGAACAGCGAAATGTCCAAGCTCGTAAAAATAAAAACGTTGAGGAGCGCGCTCAAACTCAAAATATATTCGTAAATATATGGAATCAAATTTCTGTGCATTTTTATTTCAAGCGGATAGATTAAAGAAACTATGAAAAAAGGCACCGACGTTTTTATCATGAACAAAAGCGCGATGTTTTTTGTTCCGGATTTTTGCAATGCGGCTATGAGAATTTGTCCTAAAAACAAAGATGCCGTGATGAGCGTCACAGTGACAAAAATCAAATAAGTCGATTTGAGCGCGCGCTCTTTTATTTTTACAAGGCGGCGGCTTTTTTTTCGGAATATGAATTCGAAGTCGCTCAAGATGAAAATGCATATCGTCATAAAAATCATGATTGCCGTGAGCGTCCGGCCTTCTGTAATCCAAAATTGTTTTGAAAGAAATTTGACGGGAATATAATGCCGGCTCCAATTGCCGCTTTCCGGAAGCCGCACGTCAAGCAAGAAATTTTTTATCGCGCCAATCTCGTTTTCATAATTTTCTTTTTCGGAAAGCATGCTCAGCATTACGGCAGGAATGTCCCGCGACAAGAAAGCGGAAAGCCGCGCGTCGCTTCTTAATATTCCAAGATTGTACAACGAAAGAAACATGTCGCCTGAAATTCTGTAATTGATGGATTCTTCGTCGAGGCTGGAACAAAGCGGACGCATAAGGTAGAGCGGCGAAATTGTTTTTCCTGCTCCCGGCGTCACGCAAGTTTTTTTTGTGGCGCGGAAATCAAGCAAAAGCGCGTGAAGGTTTTGCGCGCCTTCCATCGTTTGGCAAAAAATTTCCGTGCCCATAGTTTTTTCGTTGCCGGGAATTTTTCGTATGTCGCCAGCGGTCAAAATAAAATTCAAGTCGAATTCAAATTCGCTTTCTTTTGCGAATTCGAAAAGTTCTTTTAATGCATCGATTTTGTTCGATGCGTCTTCTTGCGTGAGCGCGACGACGAAATTTTTTTGCGACGGATTTTCTTTCGCAGGAAATTTGATTTGAATGTTGAAAGGAAAATTTTCAAATACGGCCGTGGAAAGCGGAATCCTTTTCGCTTCTCCCAAATTCATTTTTTCCAATTCGGCGAACAAGCTGTTCGAAAGTTCGAGGCTCGAGCCTTTCAAATCCGCATTGGAATTTTGCGCGAAAATCCATTCATTTGTATAGAAAAAAAGCGAGAAAAATGCGATTATGAAAAAATAATTCCTTTTCACCATAAAATAAGATACAATTTATTACTTTACTTTTCAAGAGTTTTGTGCGATAATATCTAGTAGGGGTTACTTTTTTTATTACGGAGTAAAATAAAAGATGTCTGCTGGGAAAAAATTTATGCTTGAACTGCCGCTCAAGGTGATACTTACCGAAGGAGGCACTTCAAATTTCATCAGCCACAAGAAAAAACTTCTCAGAATAAAAATGGCCGACAACACCGAGGAATACGGAATCGTGTTGAACCAATTTTCGCCGCAGTCGATTCAAAATATGATTTTGATTGATTATATTTCCAAGTTGGAAATTTCAATGTCGGAATTTGGCTCGAAGCGGCAGGAAATCATGGATCTTTGCAAATTGATGGTCTACTCCGTGATGTACAAGCAATTTGACAAGGAAATTTTCAAAGGAATCATCGACACGAATTGCGTTCGCAAACACAACCGCACGCATGCTGGAAATTTGATTGACGAAAAGACGCATATTTCCGACAAGCAGCTTCGCGCGGAACTTTCAGGAAAAAACGTTTTGATTGACCAAATCCGAAAGGCGATTTTAAGCCCGATTTGGAAAAGCGTGATGTCCAACAAAGAATATTCCATGGAAGAGAAGAACGTCTATTTTTTGATGAGCGAAAAATTCATGAATCGACTGAGCCTTCTCAATTGGCACATTTTGGTTTTGTTCCATAAGGATGAAAATTTTAGCGAGATTGTGAGCCAGACGCGAAAAATCCTTTCGCGATATATGGACAAGTCTCGCGTGGCGGATTACATTTCCACGATGGTGATGGAACTTGCTTTGAACAGCGAAAATACAAACATCACGAAAGAGGCAAAGAAAATGTTTCCCGGCCGCGATGATTTGAACATGCTCATTCTCGATCCTGAAACGCGAATGAAAATCGTGCGCGCGCTCGAAGCAAAACGTCAGCTTGTTTTCATTTCGTGGAAATTGGGAGGCGGCTCTACTTCGATTGGTAAGCAGGGAAGGTTGCAAATCACGCTTTACAACAGGTCCGATGAATTTCAGGAAATCAAGTCCACCGTGGATTCTGCGGCGAACGCAAAGGCGAACAAAAAGTCGCTCGTGGATTTCTATCGCGATATACCGGCTGGCGAAGAAGGCACGGATTTGGGAATGTATTATCTTTCATATCTTGAAGATGCCTGCAAAAAAGTCAACGTCAAGTTTGATTCGCTCGTGAATCAATTTGCTTCGAACGATCTTATAGTCATCACGCTGACTTTCAGTTTTTAGTATGGAAAAACCGCCGCCTGAAAAATTCAATTTTGTCTCGCTTTCATTTTTGACATTTTGCTTAGTGCTTTTTTCGTGCGCGGAAAACAATGTGGATGCGCCCGAAGCGCAGGCGAATATCGTGTTTGATTTTGAGGACGAAAAAAATCCCGCGCAGCGTTTGAGTGTTTTTGTATCTGTCTTTTCGAATGTTCGGCGCGTGGAAAATATTTCGGTGAAGCACGGCGAATATTTTTGGAAAATTGAAAATCCGATTCTGTTCCAGTCGCAAGAAAATTCTTGGGCGGGCTATATGCATTTGTCGCTTCCTTCAAATCTCGAAAAATTTCCTCGCGGCGAATATTCTTTTGAATGCGTTGATGCGGCGGGAAATTCCGCGCAGGGAAATTTTTTAATTGACTACGATGAAGATTTGTTGGGCGGATTTTCGTCCGAAAAATTTTCCGGCGACAAATGGAGCGAGCGAATCGCGCTTTATTCTGAAATCGGCGAGCTTTTGCATTTTTCAAAAAACGAAAAAAATTATGGCGATGAAAAATTTTTTCACGACATAAAAGATTCTCACTTTTTGCGGCATGTTTATCAGGCGCGGAATGTGATTTGCCTTGGACCGAAAATTTTCAAGGGAGGGGTGGACGAAAATGGGCAGTGAAGAATTTTCCGCCAGTGAAAATTTTTACCGCACGATAAAAACTTATGTGTTGCGGGCTGGCCGAATGACGGGCGCGCAGCAACGCGACTACAACGAACTCGAGCACATTTGGTGCATTCCTTACGAGGAAAAACTTTTGAACTTCGTGGACATTTTCGGAAACACAAATCCGATTGTCGTGGAGATTGGTTTCGGGATGGGCGCGGCCACTGTCGAAATTGCGAAGGCAAATCCGAACGTAAATTATCTCGGCATTGAAGTGCATCGTCCGGGCGTGGGGCGCGTGCTCGGCGAAATCCGCGCGAATGATTTGAAAAATTTATTTTTGATTGAGCACGACGCGCTGGACGTTTTGAAAAATATGATTGGCGAAAATTCTGTGAACGGCTT
>CAMWIU010000105.1 GCA_947174385.1 uncultured Treponema sp. | reverse complement strand
AGCCCGCATCATGCGCGAACTGCCATTGTTCCAACGCAGTGCCTTCAAGTCCCGCGCGGAAGTAGGATTTTCCGAGCCAATCCAAAATCAGATTTTCGTCGGGCAAATACGAAAGCGCCTTTTCAAACTGCAATATCGCATCATTGAATTGGCCGCGATAATACGACTGCACGCCGCGACGAAATTCCTCTTCGGCGAATCCAGCCTCCGCGCTGCGCTTGCGCGAAGTCGTGTTGGCAGAATCCTCGAACAAATTTTCGGCTCGCTGCGCGTTGAGCGAAAATGCGAGAAAAATAACAAGCAAAAAAACGAACGACTTTTTCATTCCTCCGCCACAACCTTTTCGAACAAATCGACATGCCTTTTTATGACTTCGTTTTCGGGAAGCAATTTTTTCGCCTCGAACAAATATTTTTTCGCCTCGTCCAAAAGTCCCAGCTTAAAATAAACCCAGCCGAGCGAATCAAGGCACGCAGGATTTTTCGGAGAATTCGAAACCGCCTTTTTGCAACAACTGAGCGCGAGCGACAAGTCGCGATTTTCCTCGGCGAGCACATAGCCCATTCCGTTCAAAGCCGTAACATTGTTCGTGTCCTCTTCAAGCGAACGCGAATAAAAGTCGAGGCAAGTTTCGATATCCTGATTTTCCCAATGAAGATACGCGAGCGAAGAAAGCACGTTCGCAGTGTTGTAGCCACTTTCCAAAAGCTTCTTCAATTCAAAATCCGCCAAACGCATTCTTCCGCTTTTCACATAGATTATCGCGAGAATGTAGCGGCATTGCAAAATGCGATCGTAATCATGGCCGTTCGTCACCACTTGTTCCAAATACAAAAGCGCGTCGTCGTACCTTTCAAGCCGCGCGTAGCAAAGCCCGATGTAGTATGCCAAATCCATCCCGTCCACATCCGCACCTTCGGAAACCGAAAGGAAAAACGCGAGCGCGTCGCCGTATTGTTTTTTGGCGTAAAGCGAGATTCCCTCTGACAAAACTGAATTCCCCATAAATCCACCCTAAATATAGAATAAAATATTAATCGCAGATTGTCAATCAGAAATTGAAAATAATTGAATCCATCTCGCCCGCATCCAATTGTTCGGCAAGGACGCGAGTCACGGAAACTGCGCCTTCGCAAAGCGCGTCGTAGTCCGAAAATTTCCGCGAAGAAGAAATCACTTTTCCGCCTGAAAATTTTCGCTCGAAAATTCCGTCGGCTTTCGGCAAAAAAGTTATCTTGTCGTTGGCGTACTCGCGGAACGAAATTCCCGAAAATCGCGCCGCCTTGTACGGCTCTTTCTGCGAAAGTCCGTTCACGTTGACGAAGCAGCACGGATTTTCAGGCATTGACATTCCGTCCGCCACCACGCACATTTTCGCGAAATTCTCAAGATTTTTCGCCGCGAAATCCGCCATCGCAGAATAAAAATATTTTTCGCACGGAGAAAACGGCTCGCCGTCGTGCTCTTCCACCATCACGCTCAGCGCGACCGCAGGAGTTCCCATGAAAACCGCCTGACGCGCCGCGCCGCAAGTTCCAGAATAAACTATGTCGATTCCGATGTTCGGGCCTTGATTTATTCCCGAAAGCACGAGGTCGATATTTGGAAAAACGCCGCTTTTGAGCGCGGCCATCACGCAGTCGGCGGGCGTTCCTGAACAAGTGTATTCGCTTTCGCTGATTTTCCGCACTTCCACGCCGCTTCCCAAATTGATGCAATGGCTCGCGCCGCTGCGATTTTCGAAAGGCGCGAAAACCATCACGTTGTGGCCGTCCAAAAGAAGCCGCTTTTTGAGAGCGTTTATTCCCGGCGCGGAAAATCCGTCGTCATTAGTCAAAAGCAAATTCATAAAACAAAACCTTTGTTCTTTATTTTTTAACAGAAGCCCCTTACGGAAGCGAAGCGGTGCAGCCGCTAGCCCCAGCGGAAGCGAATTTTTTTGTTCCTCAACGGAATGAAAAAAAATCGCGGGCGTTCAATTTCAACTGATACGCACCGAATGCGCGCCTTTCGCGCCCTTCACTTCAAACGTAATCGGCTCAAATCCGAAAATGCGCTCGTAGCCCGAAAGATTTTTTTTGTACGTTTCGACATCGCCATTCCTGACAAACGCATAGAGACATCTGCCAAAACCTTTTCCGACAATGCGCCCGCAAGTCACTGGCTCGCGGATGTCCTGCAAATTCGGCTCAAGCTCGCCCACGCGCTTTAGAATCCAGTCAATCTCGGGGCAAGAAACATTGTAATTTTCGCGGAGCAAAGAGTGGCTTTTGTTCACCGCGCGCGCGAATTTCGTGAACTTTCCTTTTTTTATTCCGTCCACCGCGTCCAAAATGCAGCCGTGCTCGTAGATTATGTACAAAAGTTTTCGCCGCATGTCCTCGCTCACCACGGAAAGCTCTTCGTTCATTTCGGTCGGATTCGTATTGTAGACCCAGCCGCCAAGAACGCCGCGTTTCCTGTCCTTGAGATCGCCAAGCAAAAGCGCGTTTTCCATTTCGCGCACGCTTTCTTCATCCCAAATTTTTTGCCGAGGAACTCCTGCATCCGTGAGAAAAATTTTGTAGCCGTCAAAATCAAACGGAACATTTTCATAAGACTGCTTTGAATAATCAGTGAGGACGAACGACCCTGGCTCCGAATACAGCGCGACGAAATTATCGGCGATGAGATTGTCAACTTTGAGAAAATTCCTTGCGGCCATTTCCAAAACTTGCAAAAATCGCGCGTCGGGGCAATTAAGCCGAAACGCCTTTTTCACGGCGAGCGCACATCCAACTTTTACAGCGGAATTGATGCCGAATCCTGAAGAAAGAGGTGTCTCAGTATAAACCGTGAAATTCATTCCGCCAAGTTTGAATCCCATCGCAAGGTAAGACTGAATAATCGCCTTGAGCGAATTCGCCCAGCGGTCTTCTTTCTTTTGCTTTATGCTTGAAATGTCGGACTTTCGCCGCTCGTCGAGCTGTACGAAAAAAAATCTCAGCGAATTGTCATCGCGAAGAGAAATAGCGACATAGACGTTCATGTTCACTGCCAGAGAAAGGGTTTTGTCTTTGAAAAACCAACAAGAATGCTCGCCCATTATGTGAATGCGACCAGGCGTAGAAATTACGGTTTTTGGAAGTTCGCCGTATTCCCTTTTGTGCGCCTCGCAAATGTTTTTCACCATATTTTCCATAACAAACCTTGATTTTTCGTTCAAAACACAATACAATATTATACCATGATGGGCGGATTTTTTCAAGTTTTTTGTTCGTTTTTTTCAGGAATCTTGACGACGCTTGCAATTCCGAACGAAATATTTCATTTTGGCTCGTTTCCACTCGGAATGGCGGCTTTAATTCCGCTTTACATCGCCGCAAAAAGCGCGAAATCGTACAAAAACGCGGCGGGAATTTTCGCGCTCGACGCGCTTGTGACGCACATTTTTTCGAGCTTTTGGCTTGCGAATTTCAAGGATTTCGCGGTTTTCACGCTGGGCGCGTCCGCGCTCGGAACGGCATGCATCGAAGCGATGGCTGGCTGTCTTTTCTTCGCGCCGTTCGCAAAACCAACGGAAATCTTGCAAAAAAAAACTTGCTTTCAAAAAACTCCGCTTAAATTTTCCTGCGATTTTTCATCGCCAGAATTCAGAGTGTTTTGGTTTGCATCCGTGCGCGTCGTCTACGAATGGGCGAAATCCACAGGATTTTTGGCATATCCTTGGGGAACACTTTCGATGAGCGCGTTCAATGCAAAAACATTGATCCAAAGCGCGGACATTTTCGGCACTTACGGAATCACTTTTTTGTTCGCGTTCATTTCGGGAACGCTTGCGGAAAGCATGATTTCATTCTGCGAAAAAAATGATAGCGCGAAAATTTCAAGCATTCAAAAATGCGCGCTCGCGCTGCTCGCGAGCTTTCTTTTATATGGCGCGTTCCGCCTTTGCCAAAGTCGCCCAATTTTGAAAACTTTGAACGCGGTGCTTGTCCAACAAAATCGCGATCCATGGGCTTTGCGGAGCGACGATGGCGCAATCAAAATTTCGATGGAACTTTCCCAAAAAGGAATCGACGAATTTTCAAAGCGCGGAAAAAAAGCGGACATCGTAGTTTGGAGCGAAGCCGTTCTGCGCCATTCTTTTCCCGAATCCTACGTCCGCTATGCGCTGCGTCCCGAGGAAGAGTCTCTTGTCAATTTCATCCGCCGCACACAAATTCCGTTTTTGATTGGCGGCTCGTATACGCTCGACGAGGAAAAAGACCAATCGGCAAACGCCGCGCTTATGTTCGACCGAGACGGATTTTTCAGAGGCTTCTACGGAAAGACGCATCTTGTTCCGTTTGCCGAAGTGATTCCGGGAATCGAATTTCCAATCGTAAAAAAAATGATGAGCCGCGTCGTGGGAATTTCAAACGGCTGGACTCCGGGCGAGGAATTCGTTTTGTTCGACATTGAAATCTCTTCAAAAGAAAAAAAGCCTTTTCCATCGTTCAGTATTGTCAATTTGGGAGAGCCGATTTCGAGCCAAGAAAAAACCGCGCGCGCGAGGCTTGCCACGCCGATTTGTTTTGAAGATGCCTTCCCCGACATCTGCGGGCCGTTCCACAAAATGGGCGCGGAAGTTTTTATGAACATAACAGACGACTCTTGGTCAAAAACCGCATCGGCGGAATACCAACATTTCGTGGTGGCGGCGTTCCGCGCGATCGAATACCGCACTACCCTCGTGCGTTCAACAAATTCTGGTTTCACCGCAGTAGTGGACTCCGCCGGCAAAATCGTTCAATCCGCGCCGCTTTTCGAGGAAGCGTATCTGTGCGCCGAAATTCCGATTTACCAATGGCGCGAAACGGTGCATTCACGCTACACGAATTGGTTCGTGCATTTGATTTTGATTTTCATGGCGGCAACGCTTTTTATCGTGGCAAGCGAAAATTTTTCGCAATTGAAAAATTTCAAAGAATAAATTTTAAAGAGTAAATTTAGGAGGCTCTAAATGAGAAAAAATTTCGGAAGTAAAACTTGGCTTTTCCCAATGCCAGTTTTAATCATCGGCACTTATGGCGAGGACGGAACGCCCGACGCAATGAACGCGGCTTGGGGCGGAATCGGCGACGACAATCAGATTTTCGCATGCCTAAGTCCCGAGCACAAGACAGTGAAAAACATTCTCGCAAAAAAAGCGTTTACCGTGAGCGTTGCGGACGTGGCGCACGTGGTGGAATGCGACTATGTGGGAATCGCAAGCGGAAACGACACTCCCGACAAAATCCAAAAATCAGGATTGCACGCGGTAAAAGCGCCGAACGTGGACGCGCCGTATTTCGAGGAACTGGCATTCGCACTCGAATGCACGCTGATTTCCTACGACGAAAAATCCTGCCATCTTTTCGGAAAAATCGTAAACGCGAGCATTGACGAAAAAATTCTCACCGACGGAAAAATCGACGTGAAAAAACTCAAGCCGATTACATTCGACTGCGTTTCGCACGACTACATCGCGCTTGGAGAAACGGTCGGAAAAGCGTTCAGCGATGGTCTCAAATTAAAGTCGTAGCGTTGAAATTTCACCGCACAAAAAAAAGCCCTCGCAAGGAAAGGAAATTTATTTTCGCAAAACTTGCGGCGGGCTTTGCGAAAATGTTTTCGAATTTTCATTCAATTTTTTCCGTGCGGTATTTTTCCCAAACGATTGACACGCAAAAAAAAATCTGCTATAATTTTTTCACTCAAAATACAGGAGAACAAAATGATTTTTCCTTTGGATCAACTTGTAAAATTCAGCGGCAATATTTACGAAATAACCGTTGCGGCAAATCGTCGCGCTTTCCAAATGTCAATGGTTGGCGATCCGCTCATTGAAGAAAACCACGACAAAGTTGTCTCGCTCGCGGCAATGCAGCTTTTCAATCAAGAAGTCACCTACCGCATCGAAAACAATCAGTGAGCAAAATTCCAGTTCTCGTGATTTTCGCGCCCACGGCAACGGGCAAAACCGAATTGCTTTTCAGGCTTTTCGGAAAATGCCAAAATCGCGAGAAAAGCGAACCTGAATCTTCCCCGCCAAAAATTCCCAACGCAAAAATCATCAGCGCGGATTCAATGCAAGTCTATCGCGGAATGGACATCTGCACGGCAAAGCCAACGGCAGAAGAACTCCGCCGCCTCGAGCATTTTCTTTTGGACATAAAAAATCCCGACGAGCAATTTTCCGTCGCGGAATTCGTAGAACGGACGGACGCGCTTTGCGAGCAACTTTTTTCGCAAGGAATTCTTCCCGTCGTATGCGGCGGCACGGGTTTCTACATTCGCTCGTTTTTGCTGGAACTTCCAAAGACTCCCGAAGGCGATGAAAAAATCCGCAAGCGTCTTCACTCACAGGCGGAAGAATTTGGAAGCGAAAAAATGTGGCAAAAACTTTTTTCGCTCGACAGGCAAAGCGCGCAAAAGATAAATCCCAATGACACCTACAGGATTCTGCGCGCACTGGAAATTTATGAAATCACGGGAAAGCCGCGCACGGAATTTTTGGGCGAACAAATTCTGCGAGAAAAATACAATTTCACCACGTTGATTCTCGAACGCGACCGCGCTGACTTGTACAATAGAATTGATTTGCGCGTGGAAAAGATGTTCGCCGACGGATTGGAATCCGAAGTGAAATCTCTGGCACAAAAATATCCGCTCGATGTGCCCGGAATGAAAGCAATCGGATGCCACGAATTTTTCGACTGCCCGTCCGGAACTTCTTCCGAAGAAATCAAATCTCGAATAAAACGCGACAGCAAAAAATATGCAAAAAAACAATGCTTTTTTATGCGCGGAATTCCCGGCGCGGAAATTTTCCATATTCCGCAAGATGAAAATTCAGCAAAAAGCGTCTACGCCCAAATCGCCCAAAGAGCCGCCGCCGCTGCCGCCGTGGTCAAAAGCGTGAACGGCGCGCCGAGTTTGAGCCAGCCACCGAAATTCATCGGATAGCCTTCTTTTTTGAGAATGCCCATCGCGGCGACATTCGCAGACGCGCCATAAGGCGTGAGATTTCCGCCAAGGCACGAGCCAATCAAAAGCGCGAACATAAAAAGCTCGCCGCTCGCGCCAATCGAACGCGCAAGCGAATCCGCCACGGGAAGCATCACGATTATGTAAGGCACATTGTCGATGAAGCCAGAAAGAATTATCGAGACGAGCAAAATCAGCATAAAGCCCGCGAAGCGACTTCCGCCAATCACGCCGCGCAAAAATTGCGCGAAATCAAAAAGCAAGCCGGATTCGCTCAACGAGCCGACGACGACGAAAATTCCGATCAGGAAAAAAATCGTCTCCCAATCCAATTCGCGAATCATTTTCCAAGCCTCGTCGCACGATTTTTTTTGCGCCGCCACAAACCACACGATTCCCACCGCCCCGAGAAA
>CAMWIU010000104.1 GCA_947174385.1 uncultured Treponema sp. | reverse complement strand
GTATATCATAAAAAAATATTTTGTGCTATACTATTTTAATCGCTTGAAATTTTCTTGGAAAATCTTTATGGAAAAAAAATTGATTTGCGGGCCGATGGCAACTTTGAGCCACGAAGCTTTCCGCCGCATCGTGGAACGCTTTGGCGGCGTAGACGAACATTACACGGAAATGATAAATGCGCCGACACTTTTGCAAGGCGGGCCTTTCGAAAAATATTATTTGATGGACGGTCCTTGCCCCGAAAAAATCGTGTGGCAGCTCACGTCAAATAACGCGGACGCAATGGCAAGCGCGGCGGCTTTCTTGGCGCAAGGCGGCGGAATCGGAATCGACATAAACATGGGATGCTGCGCTCCAGAAATCGTAAAAAGCGGCGCGGGAATCGCGTGGATGCTCAAAGACGAGCGCGAAACTTTTTCCATGATTGAAAAAGTAAAATCGACCATCGAAAATTGCGGCACAAAAAAACGCCTCAGCGTAAAACTCAGGCTTGGCGGCGAAGATTTTTCCGTGGAAAGATTTTTCAAATTTTGCGAAGAACTTTGCAGCCTCGGCGTGGAAAGGCTTGCGCTCCACCCTCGCACGCAAAAAGAAAAATTGAGCCGCTCTGTGAGAAAATTTTTCGCGGAAGAATTAGCGACGCGACTTTCGCAAAAAGGCGTGGACGTGATTTTCAATGGCAACGTCCGAGACGCGCAAAGCGCGACTCAAGTTTTTGAAGAATGCCCGAACGTGGCTGGAATAATGATAAGCCGCGCGGCCGTGCAAAAGCCGTGGATCTTCGCGCAGCTTCGCGCGGAATTGGAAAAATATTTTTGCGCGAACGAGCGCGACGAAAAAAGCAGCGCAGGCAAAATCGACTTGCTCGAACTCGGACTTGAGTACATCGAAAACTTGGAAAAATTTCAGCCGCAGGAATTTTTCCGCACGCGCATGCAAAGATTTTTTTCGTATTATTGCGACAATTTTTCATTCGCGCATTACATCAAAACCAAAATGCTGAACAGCCGGACGCGCGAGGAAGCCGAAGAAAATTTCCGCGCGTATTTTGAAAAAGTTCCCGAAGACAGAATCATTGAAATTATGTGAAAGACACTTGACAAACTATGACGATTACAATAACATCTAATTATGACACAAAACAACAGAAAAAACATTGCTACTAAAGCAATAATTGACATCATGGGGGGGGGTACAAACATTCTCCTCGCCTCCCCCGCGTTCCGGTACACCTGTTTGCGATAATGGCAGTTGCGTTAGTGACGATGTTTACGCTCACTGGATGCAACAGCGACATTGATCCAAATCCTGAAGACATATGGTATGGCGAAAATCCATACAATCCTGAAAATCCTTATAACCCTGAAGATCCGTATAATTCCGAACAAACAACTTGCACCCTGTACTTTCATCCGAACGCTCCAGAAGGCACTCCCGAATCTGAAACGCTCGAACTGAAAACTGTAACAGTCAATGTGGGAAGCTATTATACGCTTCCTGAAGAGGCGATTTTCAATATCAAGGGATATTATTTTTCTGGATGGAAACAGGGTTACTATTATACCTATAAGCAAGGAGAGAAGATATACATTTCTGGCGAATTGCATTTGTATGCGATATGGGACACATCCACATATATAAACGGCTTGCATATAAGCAAAGGCTGTGTGGTTGGATATAAAGCCGACGAGCTTCCCGCCGATTTGGTGATTCCCGACTGCGTTACCGCCATAGGCGGAAAGGCGTTTTATGATAATTGGAAATATACTGGATGCGAAATCATCAAAAGTGTAACAATTCCAGGAAGCGTGAAAACTATCGGAGACAGAGCTTTTTATTACTGCCCGAATTTGGAAAAGGTCGTCGTGAAAGAAGGGGAATTAAGTGAGATAGGCTATGATGCATTCTATGAATGCGAATCGCTCAAAAGCGTGGAACTGCCTGACAACGTAAAAATCATTGGCATATGCGCTTTTTGTGGATGCAAAAATCTTGAATCCATAACAATGAGCGGTGTGGAAACAATAGGGAAAGGCGCATTTAGTGGATGCAAAAACCTTGAGTCTATAACAATGAACGAAGTAGAAACAATAGGAGAAGATGCATTTTGGAATTGCGGTCTTACAAGCGTAAATTTGCCCAACACGCTAAAATCCATTGGAAATAGGGCTTTTTATAGATGCGCTCTCGAGAACATCACAATACCCGACAGCGTTGATGAGGAAAACATGGGGGATGATGTGTTTTCCAATTGCACAAAACTCAAAAAGGTGGTTCTTCCAGACAATTGGAAGGAAATAAAGGACGGTATGTTTGCTGGCTGTGAGAGCCTCACAGAAATAAAATTTCCATCTGCCTTGAATATTATTGGAGAAGGTGCATTCGACGGATGTTTCAGCCTAAAAGAAGTTGTCATTCCCGATGAAGTGACGGAAATAAAAGAATTGGCGTTTGGCTTATGCTACAGTCTTTCCAAAGTAACGATTCCGAACAGCGTGGAAATTATAGGAGAAAGAGCGTTTTGGAGATCGCCGCTTTCTGAAATAATAATTCCTGACAATGCGACTGTTGAACGCGATGCTTTTTCAATGTCAACAAATCTCAGAACCATATCGCTTCCCGCTTCTGTGATTAACGCCGGCGTAAAGTTTTGGGATATATTTCAAGCAGATAGCCACAACGCTGACTGCCCAGAACTCGAAATTCCAAGAGTTAAGTATTCTAGTTCTGATTATTGGGAGTATGAAGACTTTCGCAATGTGGACATAGTATTGCGCGAAGGCGCGACATCCATTCCAGAAGATTTCCTTGGAGTTACTCACCTTATGGAATTTAAGAGCATCGTAATCCCTGACAGCATGAAAAAAATAGGAAAGAACGCATTTATGTACGTAGGCTTTGAAACTATTACAATGCCTGCTGATATGACTGTGGAAAATGGTGCGTTTCGTGCTACCGCCCCATTTACAGTCAATTTCAAAGGAACGACAGAACAATGGAGTGGTTTTATAAAACATATTGAGGAGGTTGGTGGCAACACTGATTTTGGAATTGCAAAAATCATTTGCACTGATGGAGCTATAGAGCCAACAAGAGAAGATTGGAGGAAATTTTAATTTTTAACGACTTTTTAAGGTATATTTCCACAACGCAAAGACACAAGCGACATAAATTCACGCTGCTTGTGTCTTTCACACCGCCGAATCTGCACCATTCTTTTTTGCGCATAAATCATCTTTCTTTCCGCAAACCCTGCTTTAAAAATCTACGCGAGATTTCTTTCCAATATTTGTAGCGGGCAAAGAACGCGCCTCGTTTCCCTCCACAAATTTTTTCCAATTTTCAGGCTCGGGAATTTCAAAGCGCAATTTTTCTTTTGTAAAAGGATGCTCGAATTCCAAAAGCCGCGCGTGTAACGCAAGCCGTCCAAAAGGATTCGTTTTGGCGCGATAATTTTTGTCGCCCGCAAGCGGATATCCGGCATTTGCCAAATGCGCGCGAATCTGATTTTTTCTTCCCGTATTCAAATTCAATTCAAACAAAGTGTAATTTTTTCCGCGCCGAATAATTTTGTAATCCGTAATCGCGCTCACGGTTTTGAAGCTTTCCCCCTCCTTTGGGACGAACGCCAAATTATACGCATTATAGGCAAGCGGTTTTGAAATCGTGCCGGATTCAGGCAATGCGGCGCGGGCATTTTTTGGATTTTCGGCGACGGCGCGATACGTCCTAGCCGTAACAATTTTTTGCCATCCGTCCATAATTATTTTTTTCGAATTTTCATTCAAGGCGAACATCATCACGCCCGAAGTGTCGCGGTCAAGGCGGTGCACGGCAAAAGGCTTGTGCTTCGCGGAATACGTTCCGTTTTTTCGCATAATTTGCTCGAGCAAATCAAGCGCGGTTTTCGCGCGGCATCCTTCATAAGGAACGCTCAACAAATTTTCTGGCTTGAAAATTACGGCAAGATTTTTGTCTTGGTAAAGAATCTGAATTCTGCTTTGCGAATTTTTTCTCATCGGAAAATTATATCACAATGAAAATTTCTTGGCAATGCAAAATCAACGCTAATATTAACAACAAGCGAAAAAGTGTACACCTAAAATGAACTGCAAATTTTTGGCAGTGTTGGTTAGCCGCCTGTTTCGATACTAGCGACTTTACGGTGACTCATAGATTTTGCGTACCCTTCAGATAAAACTGAATCTAAGATGTTTTTCTTTCAGGAGAAAAAGAACGCGGGGAATCGACTACGACTGCCAGTGACGCGGTGACGGCAGCGAGTTCTAAATTGAATACAGGCATTGTAGGGCTAGAACGAAAACATCAAGTGTACACCTTATCGCATATTGACAACATGCAAAATCAACGCTAAAAAATGGCGACAAGTCTTAATTAAAAAAAGGCGCGATATTTTTGCGCCAATTTTTATTCGAAAAAAACTTTTTCCATTTTTCGCACTGTCGGCACAATTTTTTCTTTTTTCAATCCTGAATAATTTACGACGAAGCTTTTTTGTGCCGCCAAATTTTCATCAATCGCATCATAATAAAAATCGCTCAAAAGCGCAATGTTGATTCCGCTCGCGTTAAGCCGGGCATGCAATTCATCGCCGCGCAACTTTGATTCAACTTGCAAAAGAAAATGCAAGCCAGAATTTTCTTCCTTGATTTTCGCGATCGAACGGATTTTGCTTTTTTGAAGCGCGGCAATAAAATCATTGCGCAAACTTCGATAATAATTTTTCATCCTGTTCAAATGCTTTTCATAATGCCCGTCCTCGATGAAACGCGCCAACGCAAATTGCTCGAACGAAGTTACAGGGCAGGAAAAAAATCCCATGCGCGAAAAAAATTCTTTCAGCAATTTTTTCGGCAAAACCATATAGCTTATCCTGAAGGAGGGGGAAAGAGTTTTTGAAAAAGTGTTGATGTAAATGATGCGCGAATTTTTGTTGGAAGAAAAAAGCGGCTCGATGGGCATTCCGTCAAACCGAAACTCGCTGTCATAGTCGTCTTCAATTATGAAGCGGTCTTCACGCTCCGCCGCCCAATCCAAAAGTTGCGCGCGTCGTTTGTACGGCATGACAATTCCAGTAGGAAAATGATGCTGCGGCGAAACGTGAACAATTTGCGCGCGACTTTTTTTCAAATTCTCCACGCTGATTCCGTTTTCGTCCAAATTCACAGGAACGCATTTTGCGCCGCAAAGTTTTGCGACAGAATCAAGTTGCTTGTAGCCAGGATTTTCCACGGCGTATTTTTTTTTCGTTCCCAAAAATTGCAACAGCATCGAATAGATAAAATCCGTTCCCGCGCCGATGAAAATTTGTTCCGCGTCCACGTCAATCATTCGGAATTGGCGCAAGTGCGAACAAATCGCTTTTCGCAATTCAAGCGCGCCGCCCAAAGGAACGCGCGACAAAAGCCGCTCGTCGCCTGAATTCAAAACCTGCCGCATGATTTTCGCCCAAAGCGCGAAAGGAAATTTTTCAAAGCTCGTGGAATTGCTTTTCAAATCCGCAAAATATTTTTTTGCTTTCTTCTCTCGCGTCAATTTTTTCTGCGGAAAAATATTTGCAGATTTCTCTTGGACAGGAAAATTTTGCGAAAGAATTTCTTCCACAAAAAAACCTTTCTTTTCGATAGAATAAATATAACCTTCGCTGATCAGTCGCGCGTATGCATTTTGCACGGTAATCACGCTCACTCGCAGATGCTCGGCAAGCAAGCGTCTTGAAGGAAGCCGCTCTCGTGCGGCGAGCTTTCCGCTTAAGATTTGTTTTTTTATCGAGCGATAAAGATATTCGCACAAAGTCAAATCTTTCCGCTTGCTAAAATCAATTGTAATCATATCGCCGCCTTACACGCTTTGAAAAAACTGGCATTATAAATTTTTTGAAAAATTGGATATATCAATAATACCAGAAATTTTATATCATTTCAACATAATTTATTTCAAAGCGAGGAAAATCATGGATCAGCGTTTGCTTACAATTCAGGACATTTCATGCGTGGGACAATGTTCTCTTACAGTCGCACTGCCAATCACGAGCGCGTGCGGAATCGAGACGGCAATTCTTCCGAGTTCAGTTCTTTCAAACCATACAGGAAAAGGTTTTGGCGCGTGGACATTCCGCGATCTCACGGACGAAATGCCGAAAATCTTGGAACAATGGCTCAAAGAAAAAATCGATTTCAGCGCGTTCTATACAGGCTACGTTTCAAAAGCGCAGATTCCGCACATTTTGGAAATCTTCAAAAAATCGGCTCGGGCGGACGCACTGAAAATCATCGATCCTGCGATGGCGGACAATGGCAAACTTTACGCAGGATTTGATTCGGACTTTCCGAAAGAGATGGCGCGGCTTGTAAAAGAAGCCGACTACATTTTGCCGAACCTCACAGAAGCGACCTTGCTTTTGAACGAGCCTTTTATCGAAAGCGGGTACGACAAAAGTTATATCGAGAGAATCGCGCGAGGCTTGCATGAAATGGGAGCGAAAAACGTCGTGCTCACAGGCGTTAGTTTTGAGGCGGACAAACTCGGCGTGGCAGTTTTTGACGGAATCAAAACCGAATACTATTTTACCGAACGGCTCGCCGCTTCAATGCACGGAACTGGCGACGTTTATGCGGCGGCATTCACAGGCGCGCTTCTTCGCGGAAAGCCGGCTTTGGAAGCGGCGACAATCGCGGCCGACTTTGTAGTTGAATCGATGAAGCAAACTCTACCCGACCCCGAGCATTTTTACGGCGTAAAGTTCGAAAAGGCGATTCCGTTTTTGGTTGAGCGGTTGAAATAATTTTCGGCTTTCCCAAAAGCACAAGTTGCGAAAGCGACATGAACTGGCGATGGCTGCGCATAAAAAAAATCCCATACGAAGCAGGAAAACCTGACGTATGGGATTTTACTTTTTTGTACGGCAAGCGCACATTTACAGACGCTTAAACCTTAAATCAATATAATTGATTTCAAATAATTTTGAAGTTTTAAGTCTTTCCGGACTGATATTGGGTACATTTTTTTTGCTACCTCAAGAAGCTGTACCTACTTCCTTGTGTAGCCCACATCAGACAATTCTTTTTTAAGCTCGGCACTCGGCATAAAGAGCACGCGAACGTTCTTAATATCTTTAGAACTCACGTCGTCTTCGCTTTCTTGCCCAACAGAACTAAATGAGAGCTTGAAGATTCCAAACTTGTTCAGCCTGATGCGGTTTGAGTTTTTCAGATATTGAGGCATTTTATCCAAGAAACTCTCGATAACAGCTACAATATCTGTCGGCGTCAGCGTGCAGGACTTGGAAATTTCTTTCGCCAAATCATTGACGTCGATTTCCTCGCCATATGCCGCCACAGCATAATACTTAGAATCACTCTTGCGATCAAGAGGATTCTGCCTCTTTGTTACAGAATACATCATAATGCATTCCTCCTCAATAAAATAAGGCTCTTGACTAGTTAACACAATCCAAATAGGATGTAACTAGTGATAAAACAA
>CAMWIU010000103.1 GCA_947174385.1 uncultured Treponema sp. | reverse complement strand
CCCCCCCCCCCCCCCCCCCCCCCCCCCCCCCCCCCCCCCCCCCCCCCCCCCCCTAATAACTGTCGGGTTTTCGCTATCTGCGGCTTTTATGCGCGGAAAAATCGCGGCATAAAGAAGCCGCGCGTTTCCCGCAGCCTCGCGCCACATTTTGAGAAGCGTTTTTCCTGAAATAGCGTTTTTGTAAGTGCTCATCATTGTTTTACCGTATCGCGGGATTCGCCTTGCTGACGATTTTTCCTACGAACGCGCAATTATAGCACTTTGTTATTTTCTTGCATAGAGTAATTTACGCACGGTTTTAAAAGATTTTTGTATAGTGGTTGCAGGGGCTAGTGTCAATGGCGGTGGCGCGCCACATTGTTTTATGAGCAAAAACTATGCGGTGAATTTTACGCTGGGCGTTCCGAGCAAAAGGCCGGGCACGAAAATGTCTTCGTCGAGTTCGTCCCAATGGATTCCGATTCCGCCTCCGCTCAAAACGTAATTGTCCAGTTGCGCCGCGCTCGCATCGCACAATGTGGGAAACCATGCTTTCGGCACGGAAAGGATTCGTCCGTCCAAAAGCGTCACGGAAAAACTGTCCGCGCCGAATTCGACCTTCGTCGCCCGCGCCTCACTTGCCGAAATGCGCATTCCACGCTCCTTTTATTTTTTCGATGTTTTCGTTCGCGACTTTTCGCAGTTCGTTCAAAACTGCTGGCGAAAATCCGTAGTTTTCCGCCAAAATCGCCTTTTCCGAAATCCAAAACTTGCACAATTTTTCGCCTTTCCGCACATGAATGTGGCATGGCTCAATCGGCGTGCCTTCGTTTGAAAAGAAAAAGAATTTGTATTTTTTGTATTCAAAAACCTTGGGCACGATTTATTATAACACTGGTTTGGAAAAAAAACAATGCTTAATTTGCGCGTCTTTCCGTCACATTGCAAATTCTCCCCTCGCCGCCCAACTATTCCCTATTCATCATTAACTATTCACTAACCTTCACTCGCCGTAGGCGTTCTTCACGCTTTGGTAGACCGAGCGTCCTTGGAGGATGAGCTTTCCGCCCGAAACCGAGACTTTTCCCAAGACGCGCACGGGAAGCGACGAATCGATTTGCGGAATAGGCATGAAGTCGAATTCCACGCGGACAATTCCTTCGACGTTCTTCATGTCCTCGTAGCCCACGAGCAAATCGCAAGCGTATGAATCTTCGCCTTGCACGGAATTGGAAACGCGGCCGCTCCAATCCACATAGCAGTCAAGGTAAAGCTCTGGCTGGGAGGCGACTTGTTCGTAGGAAAAATTGTCCTTCAAAGAATCGAACGTGGGAGCGCGCAAATAGCCCATCATTTCGCGGCACTTTTGCTTTATCGAGCGGGTGGCGTTGGAATTCAAAATCCTGTTCAGCTCGCGCTGTGCCGCATTGTCGCGGAATTCCTGGAAATATTTTGCTGCGGAATTGTACGAAGACTTGATTTCGTTCGCGCTCAAGTTGAATTTGAAATTGGCGGAATTTTCTTCCGTGGCGTTCGCGCTTTCGCTCACCGTGAGCATCAAAGAAGAAAGGTCGGCGCGGCCTTTCGCGGCAAAATGATTTCTCGGCCAAAACAGGACTGCAAGGCAGCCCGCAAGCGCGCCCAAAAGCAAAGCCAAAACTAAATTGCGGACGTGGCGCGGATTGAAGCCAAGCGGCGGATAGCAAGTTTCAATCGAGCCGTCGTCAACGCACCGGCAGATTTCCTCGTAGTTTCCGTGCTCGCGGACGAACGTCAAAGCGCGACGCGCGTCCTTGTTGTCCTCGTCAAAGTCGAAGATGTCAAGATAATATTGGACTGCGCGGTCGGTCTCGCCACGGCGCAAAAAAATCGCGGCCTGCGCCAAAAGCAGATTCGCGTCGTTTATCTTTATTTCGCGCGCGTGGTTGAAATTGATGGACGCGCTTCCCGTGTCGCCCGCGTACAAAAACGCAAGCCCGAGAGTATAATAGAAGTCGAAGCTGTCCTCGTAATTCTCGCGCCTCGAATTCAAGACGGAAATCGCGTCGGCGAATTTGCGGCATCGCATGAGATAAATCGCTTGGTCAATCGCGTTTTTCACCGGCGGCTCCTGAGAACATTCAGCACCCTGTCAATCTCTTCCTGCAATTCGCGGATTTTCTCGCGGTTCAAGCCTGGATCGTCGGCCTCAAGCGAATTGATTTGCTCGACAAGCCTTTGTATATAAATCTCGTCAACGGTCGAAGGATCGACATAATTTCTTTCCGTGTTGAATTCGTAGCCTGAAATTTGCTCTTCGTTTTCGGGCGGAATTATTTCCTCGCCAATCGGCATATCCACTGGCGGAAGCACTTGCGCTTCCTCAGGAATTGGCGGCTCTACCTCAAGCGGAGGCTGAGGCTCTTCGATTTCGGGCGGCGAGTAAGGAGGAAACTTTTCATAATTCCGCTCTTCCAATTCGGTATTGGAAAAATCAATTCTGTAGCGCAACTCTTCGGACTTTTTGCCAAGATTTTCGCCGTCCCAAAAAAGAGCCACGGACGAATTATTGTAAGAAAGAAGCGAACTGAACGAACGTCCGTCCTTGAAAGCCGAGGCGAAGTTGGCTTCCTCGGCGACATCCTTGTTGGCAAGCAGCGCCACTTTCGGCGAAGTGATTCCATCGCCAAAAATCGCGAAGCGAATCGTTCGCTTTTCGTCGCTTGAAAAAATGTAATTTTGTTTTGATGAAGGCACAATCGAAATTTCCGCGCTCACATTTTGCGAAGGCGTAGTAAAATGCGCGTTGTAAGTCTCGCCGAGAATCGTATTGTAAACGGTCTTCACCGCGAAAGAATGCGGCTTGGTGTCCAAGTTCGAAATCGAATAAGAAACATAGACTGAATATCCGTCAATTCGATATTTCGCTTTCAATTTCGCGAGCGAATTTATTTTGTAAATCACGGAAACGCAGTCTTCCTCGACTTCATAAACATACTCGACTTTTTTGGAACGATTCAGGCGGTATTCCGCGCGATCCACAAAAAGCGAAACATAAGTCGATTCGCCCTGATCGTTTGTCTCCACGACAGGAAGCCATTCGCCGGATTTTCCCAAGACATAGAAAGCCACCGAGCCATTTTCGCTGAAAGTCTGAATGCGAACGATTCCTTTTTCCACGGAAACGTTCTTGCCGTTTTTCGCGATCACGGTCTTTTTCGAAAAGTCGCCTTCCTCGGAAGCAGGAACGACGCTCCAGCCTTTTGCCTTGAGATCCTTTGCGATTTTGTCCGCCTCGGCTTTCGCGGCGCGATCATTTTTCGCTTGCGCTTTTTCTTGCAGCCGTTGCTCTTTTTTCGATACCGATTTTTTCGCTTCGGTTTTCTCGCCGCGCTCTTTTTTCGACTGCGCCTTTTCCTGCTGCCGCTCTTTTTTCGATGACGACTTTTTTTCATTTCCTTTTTCTTTGGCGACCTTTTCTTTAACAACTTTTCTTTGGCGACTTTTTGTTCCTTCTGCTTTTTCGCAAAACAGGCAGAAGACGCGATGGCGAAACACAAAAACAAAACAAGAATTTTTTTCATTTTATTTTCCTTCCATTTCATTGTCGAGAAGAATCTGCGCTTCCATAGCCGAATTTTTCAAGCGAATCAATTCCGCTTCAAAATCTGGTTTCTTTCTTGATTCGGAAGACATTTCGTCTCGCATTTTGAGATTTTCTTCGAATTCAATATCCGTTCCATCGAACACGAACAAATCCGCGTCGTCCGGTGAATGTCCAAGGCCTTCGTCCTGCGCACGCCGCGCTCCTCCAAGCGAATTTTCCAATTCGTAGCGGCGCAAAATTTTTTCGTAACTTTCTTTTGATGAAAAATAATTTTCGCCGGTTTCCTTGAGCAAAGCCAAAAGTTTCGCCTCGCGTTTTCGCGCGTTTATCGCATCCAGCCGATATTGCGCGTCCGCAACTTTCGCGCTGTCCGGATATTCGCCGACGATTTGCGCATAGAACGGCTCGGCTTCGTCAAAAGCGTATTCGGCGTAAAAGCATTCGCCAATCAAAAAAAGAGCCGAGGCGTACATCATGTTTTCCGGATTTTCGTGGCAAAAATCGCCGAGGACAATCAATGAATTGTCGTAGTCGCCGAGGCAGAAAAGCGCGCGCGCCGCCTGATATTTTACGAGCGGAGCGTATTCGCTATTTGGATATGTAGCCAAAAAATATTCGGTGTCGGCATAAGCGGCCTTGTATTCGCCCGAATGCATTCCTGCCATTATCGTCATGTACAGAACGGAATCGCTTTGGATTTGCCTGTCGGTCAAAGCCCGCCTAAAAAGAAAAAGCGCGCTCTCGTAGTCGCCGTCGCCGTAAGCATTGTAGGCGGCGCCCAAAACCGCGTCCATGCCAGGCGCGTCCGCCGAAGAAAAAAGCCTTGCTGCTGAAAAATCCTGCGCCGACAAAACCACGCAAATTTGCATCGCGAGACAAAATGAAAAAATCTTTTTCCGATTCAAATTCACTTCAATATCTCCAATTCAAATCGCCTTTAAAAAACGCCGAGCCGGAAACAACGATGTCCGCGCCGCTTTCGATGACGCTCGGCAAAGTTTCCGCATTCACGCCGCCGTCCACGGAAATCTTGTAGCCAAATCCGTTTTCGCGGCGCAATTTCGAAAGCTCAGCAATTTTTTCGAGGCATTCGGGAATGAGCTTCTGTCCGCCATAGCCCGGCTCGACAGTCATTATCAATATAATATCGGCAGATTTCAGCAAATTCTGCAATGCGGAAACGGGAGTTCCGGGCTTTATCGAAATGCCAGCCTTCTTTCCAAGCCGCTTGATTTCCGCAAGCAAATCATCCGCCTGCGAAATCGAATTCTCATAATGGAACGTAATCCAATCCGCGCCCGCTTTTGCGAACGAATCGATTTGCCGCCCCGGATTATCAATCATAAGATGAACATCGAACGGCAAGGCGGAAAGCGAACGAATCGAGCGGAGCACCACTTGCCCGAACGAAATCTCAGGAACGAACGAGCCGTCCATAACGTCAAAATGAACCGCGCCCGCCACGCTAGAATTGATTTTTTCCAATGCGCCGCCCAAGTTGCCAAAATCGGCGGAAAGCAAAGAAGGCGCAAGAATCCGATTTTCCATCGTGCTATGATACCACGAATCGGAAGAATTGTAAAGCACAAAAAAAGCGCGATTCAAACGAACCGCGCCTTTGGAGTATATCGGACTCGAACCGACCACCTATAGATTGCGAACCTATCGCTCTACCAGATGAGCTAATACCCCAAGCAATTTTTATTCTAGCATTTTTCTAAAATTTGTTCAAGAGGTCTGGCAAAAAATATATCGAATTTATTTTAAAAAGTTTGCCATTTTTTTCATGCGGAACGTTCGCGAAAATCGGATTTTCACGATTCAGCGGCCGACCGTTCTGATTTCCAACCAAAACCGCAGTTCCGCCAAGCGCGAGAAAACCGTCCGTATATTTCAAAAGGTCGTCCACAAAAATCGTGTTGGAAACGTCGCCGCCGCATTTTTCCAAAGCCGTCCTGTACGCGCCTTCGTAAGGCTTTCCTTGCAGGCCGCACGCGCGGATGTCCACGATGTCGGAAAACAAATCCGCGACATTGAGTTTTTTCAAGACTCGCTCGGCGTGTTCGCGCGGCGAGTTCGTGAGAATCACGCGGCTTTGCGAAATGCTTGAAATCAAGCCTCGCAAATTTTCGTCGGGAGAAAGTTCGTCTGCTTCATTTTCGGGATGCACTTTCGCAAAATATTTTTCCGTGTCGGAAAGACCTTCGCTTCTGAGCCATTCAAGCGTCGTGCTGAATTTGGGAAGATTTTCGCGCCGCATTTTCGCCGCAGTCTCGACATCAACGCCGAAAAAATCCGCCACGGCTTCCATCATTCGGCGCGTGATTCCGGCGTCCATCGCGGAAGTGCTCGAATAAAGAGTGTTGTCCAAATCAAAAATTATGTGCTCGACTTTCATTTGCCGAAAACCCTTTCTTTTGTCCGTTCTGGATTAAGAGCGTATTCGTAAAGGTTCACGCCCGCCTCGTTCAATTTTTTTATGAATTCAATATAGAATGTTCCGGGAATGGCGGCTTCGGCGGCGGCAATGCATCGCTTGTAAATTTCATTGTCCGTGCCCACGCCTTCTTGCGCCAATGTGCTTTGCGAAAGATAAATGTTGGCGAAATATTTCTCATAGTCGTTAGTGGCGTTCTCAATCGCGCGCGCGTATAATTTTCTGGCCTTGTTCCGGCTTCCGCCTCCAATCGCAGGCGCGTTGTAATACCAATGCCCCGAAAGCAAAAGTGCCAAACTCATGTTCGGATATTTTTCAATCAAATCGTCGCAAGCCTTTTTTTCCTGCAAACCAAGTTTTATGAGCTGACTTTGCTTAAGATATTGCATCGTAGAATTTATCAAGTCGAACGATGAAATTTTCAAATACGGATTCTGCTCGTCAAGCGGATGCGATTCGTTCCATGCAAGGATTTTTTCGTATTGCGCACAAATCATTTCTTTTATGCCGGGCATGTTCGGATTGATTTCCCAAAGGCATTGCCAACGCTCCAAAATCAAAAGGTTGTCGAACGCAAGACGCGCCTCATCGGAAATTTCACGCTGAACATTTTCCTGCAAAATTGAATCATGAAAGTCTTTCAAAAATTTTTGCGCCTCTTCGAACGAAGCGCATTTCCGCGCATCCGCGCGCTTTTGGTAAATTTTTTCTAAAAGAGAATTTTCGTATTCACTGAAAGTGCCCGCAAAAAAATTCATTGGCGCGAAAACAAAGAAAAAAAGCGCGGCGAAGAAAAATTTCAATACCATGCGCGCCGAATTAAAAGATTTCATACTAATATAATAAATGAAAATAAAAATAGTTTCAACTCCGCGCGATTTTCGCCAAGCGGGAAATCGTCTGCAGAAAATTGTCCGAAATAGCGCGGACATTGCTTATCTGCGGTTCAAAGACTTTTCAACTTTTTCGCGATTTTTCGTGTATTCCAAATATGAAAATCCCGCCTTGTTCAACCTGCGAGTGAATTCCAAAAATCCGCTTTCGGGAATGATTTTTTCCGCCGCAGAAAAATATTTTTCGAAAGAAGCTTTCTCGCCACGATCGAATTCAAATTGTGAGAAATAAAAATTCGCGAAAAATTTTTCGTAGTCCGTGCTCGCTTTTTTCAAAGCCTCGGAAAAATATTTTTCCGCCTTGGATTCGCTTCCACCTCCAATCGCAGGCGCGAAATGATACCAAAGCGCGGCGTTGAAATAAGTCGTGCAATTTGCGGAATCGTTTTCAATAATCGAATCGTAGAATTTTTTTTCTTCCAATCCTATTTTGACCACATCGGAAAATTTCATTTTCGGCATAAATGAATTCGCAAGTTCGAGCATGCTCAAAGAATGATAAATGTTCTTTTCCTCGTCAAGATGAGCCGCGCCATATTGCATGCATTTTTTATGCTGATTGTCGAGCAAATCCCAAGCCGCATCGTCGTCGGGATTGTCTTCCCACAAAAAATGGAATTCTTCCCAAACGAAAAAATTCTCGAACGTAATTTTCGCTTCGTCGGAAATTTTTTCCATGACAGATTCGGAAAGAATTTTCGCGCGAGAATTTCTTACGAATTTCACGGATTCGGAATT
>CAMWIU010000102.1 GCA_947174385.1 uncultured Treponema sp. | reverse complement strand
TAAGGCTTATTTTGACTAGGGAATTTTTGTTTTTTATCTAGTCAAGAGCCAAAGATAAACCGCCTGCTCCAAAGTATCAGCCGAGACGGTGCGCTCGGCGGCTAGGGCAAGCCCGAAAAACTGCGTCACAAAGATGGCGAGTACAGCCGCAGGATAGACGAGGCGAACCGCCTTGTCTACGAGGTCACGGAGGACAAAATCACCGTGAAGTCCTGCTGCGGGCATTATGAGGAATAGAAACATGAAACATACCCCCGACGCGGAGCATCGAGGTATATACCATTCGCGCGAAAGTCAATTCCCGCCGCAAAGGTCCATCGCCTTCGCCTTTACCGCGCTATGCAATTTTTCCGCGTCATCGGCGTTCGCGGCAATCGTGCGCACGAAGACGCTTCCTGCCACCACCGCTTCAACATGGTCTGCGAGCAGCGCGGACTGCTTTCCGCTTGAAATGCCGAATCCGCCGTAAACGCGGCTTCCGCCCGCGCCGACTTTTTTTATGAAGTCCAGCGTCTCGCTTCCAATCGAAGTTTCAGTTCCAGTGATGCCAGTGCGGAGAGCGGCGTAGACGTACTTGAAGCCCGCGCGCGCCATTTTCGAAAGCCGCTCCTCGGACATCGAGGGGGAGGCCACAGGAATGTTGAGCATTCCGAATTCTTCGCAAGCCGCGCTAAGTCCTTCGTCAAAGTCGAAAGGCAAATCAGGAATTATCATTCCGTTCACGCCGGAAAGAGCCGCGCGTTGGCAAAAATCCCTCACGCCCGGAGTGTACACGAGCGAGCCGTAGCTCATCAGATAGATTGGCACGGCGGGAAATTCCGCGCGGATTTTTTTTATGAAATCAAGCCCGTCCGAAACGCGCCATCCGTTTTTCAACACCGTAGTGCAAGCATCCTGAATCGCAGGACCGTCCGCGCTCGGATCGCTGAAAGGCAGCTGGATTTCCAAAATGTCCGCGCCGCCTTCGACAAGCGCGCGAGCCGCTTCCAACGAAAGACTCTCGTTCGGAAAACACGCCACAAGGTGCGCCATCAAGTTTATCTTTTTCATTTTTTCCTCCTGTAAAAAGTTGACGCTATTTTAGACAACTTTTTATCATAACTCCTTAAAAAATGCTTTGCCAAAATCTGCGCCTCTAGAAATTCTTGCCTTGTCACAAAATCCCGTTCCTGTGCAAGACCGAATACACTAACAAGGCAACGAGAAAGAGCAAGAGCATAAACATCTGAAATCCGCTCTTGTGTTTGATGACCGCAAGCCGCGAGATTTCAGGGCTGTCCTTCAGATATTCCACGGTGACGGGATTGGTCAAGTCCCTGTTCTTGAACCTGAACAAAGAAGCATCGGAGTCCTCGTCCGTATAGAAAACGCCGTCCACCGTGTAGGTGTAGAAATATCGGCTTATGCAGGCTACGAAGTTGTACCGTGTGGAGCGAACCTCGGAGCACTCGCCCTCGGTAGTCTCGCAATGCCTAAACTTCTTGCTTTTTTTGAGATACTTGATTGTTGCGTATATCAAAAACACAATGCCCGCGGCAAATATTATGTCGTACAAATCCATTACCATTGCACCCCCTCCCCCATTCAAACATTCCTCTCGCTCCGCCGCCTTCGCGCGGACTTCATCAACATACCTCGACGCAAGCATCGAGATATGTTGTTCTCATAAGGTAATTGCTGTCGCCCCCCCCCTTTTATTGCGACGCAAGCGTCGGGGTATGAAATCCTCCGCACGAATCAAGTTTTATTTTTCGTGCACGTCCTTTTGCGATTCCAGCCGTTCGATTTCAGAGTGCAGAAAATCGAGCCATTTTTCTCGGCGGAAAACTGGGCTTGTTATGAAAACATCCTTGTCGCCGCGTCCGCTCATGTTGATTACAATGGCTTGGTCGGAAGGAATTTCTTTTGCAATGCGAATCGCAGCCGCGCCCGCATGCGCGCTTTCCAAAGCAAAAAGGATTCCTTCGTTCTTCGCAAAAAATTTCACCGCGTCCAAAGCCTCGCTGTCGAGCGCGCTCGTGAATTCCACGCGGCCGGATTTTCCGAGAGCTGCGAGCTGCGGACCGATTCCGCAATAGTCAAGTCCCGCGCTTATCGAGCGAGTCGGCAAGGCTTGTCCGTCCTCGTCCAAAAGGAAGCGGCTTTTATAGCCTTGCATTATTCCTTCGCGGCTTGCCCCTCCCTTCATGCGCGTCGCGTTCTCTCCGATTCCAGGACCAATTCCGCCCGCCTCCACTCCAATCAAGCGCACGTCGTTCTGTTCGATGAACGGAGAAAAAAATCCGATGGAATTGCTTCCCCCTCCCACGCAGGCGACCATCGCGCCGATTTTCACTCCGCGTTCCTCGCACTGCTTTTTCACTTCGCGCCCAATCACGCTTTGGAATTCGCGAACGATGTCTGGAAAAGGAGCAGGTCCGAGCGCGCTTCCCAAAACGTAGTGCGTGTTTTCAGGATTCGCCGCCCAGTCGCGCATCGCTTCGTTCACGGCATCTTTGAGCGTCCTGCTTCCCGAAGTCACGGGAACGACTTTCGCGCCGTACAATTCCATCGCGGCGACGTTCGGCTGCTGACGCTTCACGTCAACTTCTCCCATATAAACGGTGCAGTCAAGTCCGAGCTTCGCGCAAGCGGCCGCCGTCGCAAGTCCGTGCTGCCCCGCGCCTGTCTCCGCGATGATTCGATTTTTTCCCATGCGCTTTGCGAGAAGGCACTGCCCCATCGCGTTGTTGATTTTGTGCGCGCCCGTGTTTGCAAGGCCTTCGAGTTTGATGTAAATTTTCGCGCCGCCAAGAATGCGAGTGGCGGTCGGCGCAAAGTAAAGCGGAGTCTCGCGTCCGATATAGTCGCGCTGAATCGTATTGAGTTCGTCCAAAAATTTTTCGTCCGCCATCGCCTCTTTGAAAGCCACTTCAAGTTCATCGAGCGGGCGGCGCAAAACTTCCGCCACATATTTTCCGCCGTAGCAGTCAAAAAATCCGTCAACTGAATTGTTCATATTTTTTCTCCGTTTTATTTTATTTGAGCGAACAGCGTCCGCAATTTTTTTTCATCTTTTATTCCGGGCGAAGACTCGACTCCGCTTGAGACATCGATCAATTCAGGCGAAAACTTTTCTATTATTTCAGAAACATTTTCCGCCGTAATTCCGCCGGCAAGCCAAAGCCTTGATTTTTTCTTGCATGCGAAAACGAGTTTTTCGTCAACGCGGATTCCAGTTCCGCCCACTTCCGAAGCCGAGCGAGAATCAATCAAAACGCGGAACTCGCCACCTTTCAAAAATTCATCGACTTTCAAAAGATCTTGCTCGCATGAAACATTGGCCGCGACAAAATGCGCGACATCAAGATATTGTTGCCCAATATCGGACGGTGCGATGCCATGAAATTGAATTGCGTCCACGATTTTTCGCCGCGCCAAATCCAAAGACGCATTCCATTCTTCGCCCGCAAGTTCCGTTACCACCGCGACAAAGAGCGGCGTTTTTTCGCCGAATTTTTCCTGCAATTCGCGCCGCGCTTCTTCCACGAAATTCGCATTCACATTTCGCGGAGACTTTTTGCAAAAAACAAATCCAATAAAATCCTCGCCCAATTCCGAAACCAAAGCCGCATCCTGCATTCTTGTGATTCCGCAGATTTTTACGAGCGGACTTTTTTTTGCGCGGTCTTGCTCCTGCAAGCGCGACGCAATTTGAAGCCAAAATTTTCCTTGCGCGGAAGGCTTCGCCTCCTCAAATGAACGAACGTATTTCCTTGTAATTTCAGGATTTCTAGCCGCCGCTTCTCCCATCAAAAATCCGTCGAAGCCCATTGCCGAAACCGCCGCGGCGCATTGCGGGCTTTGAATTCCGCTTTCGAAAACGACTTTCGCGTTCGGCGATATTTTTTTTATCGAAGAAAACATTTTCGCAGGAACAAGCATGTCAATCGAAAAATCCCGCAAGTCGCGCGAGTTCACGCCGCAGACGAAATTTCCAACATCGCTCACTCTGGAAAAAACATATTGCAATTTTTCGATGTCCTCGAGTTCGCGCACTTCTATCAAAGCAGACATTCCGAGCTCGCACACTTTTTCCGCCATATCGAAAAATTGCTCTTTCGTCAAAATCCGCGCGATGAGCAAAACCGCGTCCGCGCCAGCGCGATACGCTACATCAACATCTTGAACCTCGCACAAAAAATCTTTTCGCAAGACTGCGGGCGCATCGTTTCCTGTTCGCGCGGCATATTCGTCAAGCGCGGCGCGCACCGCAATCAAATCGTCAAGGCTGCCTTTGAAATAATTTTTTTCCGTAAGAACGCTGATAGCGCGCGCACCGCTTTTTGCATATTCGAGCGCGGTTTTCGCAGCGTCCAAATTCGGCGAGATGTCGCCCTTGCTCGGTGACGCGCGTTTCACTTCCAAAATCGCGCCGCGTTCAGCCAAGAATTTTCGAACACAAACGCCGCGCTTTTTCGGAACGTCGCAACCGTATTCATATCCCAGCCGCGCGATGTCCGCCTTTCGCCTTTCGATTATTTCATCCAAAATATCCATATTCTTTCCGCAATTAAATTTCTTTTGAAGCCGCTTGAATTTCCCGAAGCTTTTTCAAAGCCGCTCCAGAATCAAGCGCGCCAAGCGCGAGGTCGTATCCGTCTTTTAGAGTCTTGACCTTGCCGCTCAAATAAAGAACGGCAGCCGTGTTGAGTCCAATCGAAGCGCGAATTGCGACGCGACCTTTTCCTTCCAAAACTTCCATCGCAAGCTTGGCGTTGTCCGCGCCGCTTCCGCCCAAAAGTTCATTTTCCGAAACTCCTTCAATTCCGAATTTAGCAGGATCAATCACATAGCGGCTTTCCTTTCCGCCTTCCGTAATTTGGAAAACGTCGGTGGGAGCGCACGGGCTGATTTCATCGTAGCCGTCGCGAGAGTGCACGACCATGACGCGCTTCGTACCCAAATTTTTCGCAGCGTGCGCATACGTCTCAAGCAAGTCTTCAGAATAAACTCCGAGCACTGCGTA
The DNA here is from genome assembly GCA_947174385.1 of uncultured Treponema sp. GTDB lineage: Bacteria > Spirochaetota > Spirochaetia > Treponematales > Treponemataceae > Treponema_D. The sequence goes on along the minus strand of CAMWIU010000102.1, from coordinate 2,647 downwards.
GTCTGGCTCAGACGGATTGAGGAGCGGACCGAGAATATTCATAATCGTTTTTATGCCGAGCACTTTTCTGACAGGAGTGGCAAAGCGCATCGCAGAATGATAAACCGGCGCCATCAAAAAGGCAAAGCCAGTTTTTCGCGCGAGGCTCGCAGTCTGTTCGGGAGTGCCGTCGATTTTAACGCCCAAAGATTCAAAGAAATCCGCCGCGCCGGACTTGGACGAAACCGCCCTGTTTCCATGCTTTATGACGCTTTGCCCCAAACTCGCGGCGACAATCGCGGAAAGCGACGAAATGTTGAAGCTGCCCTTCCCGTCTCCGCCAGTTCCGACGATTTCCGCGTGCCCAGAAATTTCAAGCGGAAATGCTTTCTTCTTTTTTAGAAGCACGCGGGCACAACCTGTGATTTCGCTCGCGGCCACGCCTTTCGAAGCCATCGCCACAAGAATCGCCGCCATAATCCGCTCGTCCATCGTGCCGTCCGTCATGTTCTCCATGAAAAATTCGGCTTGCGTTTCGGACAAATCTTTTTTGGCGATGAGCTGGTTCAAAAAATCCGCGCTCGGAAGATTTTCTCGGCGATAATTCAAAAATGAGCGCAAAAGTTTTTCGCAGTTATCGGACGCAATCGATTCGGGATGAAACTGTACCCCCTCCAAAGCGAGCGTCTTGTGCCTGATTCCCATGATGTCGCCATCGTCGGCGCGCGCCGTGATTTCGAATTCTTCGGGCAAAGTTTTTTCGTCCACAACGAGCGAATGATAGCGCGTGAATTTTCCTTTTTTTCCAATCGTGCGGAAAAGGCCTTTTCCGTCCAAATTGATTTCCTCGACAATTCCGTGCTTGATGAATTTCGCCTGAACGATTTTCGCGCCGAACGCTTCCGCCATCGCCTGATGTCCGAGGCAGATTCCCAAAATCGGAATTTTTCCCGCGAAATATTTTATCGCCTCTTCGCTCACGCCGGCATCGCACGGTTTTCCAGGTCCCGGCGAAATCACAAGATAATTCGGGCGAAGTTTTTCGATGTCGGAAACATTGCATTCGCCGCTCCGCAAAACCACGACTTCGATATCGCCACCAAGCGACTGAAACGCCTGCACGACGTTGTATGTGAAAGAATCGTAATTATCGATAACAACAACTTTCATTTTAACCTCCAATAAAAAGTCAAGAAGAAATTTGGAAACGATTTTCGCAAAGCAAAACTCATTAAAATAGGCAACGCCATTTTTGTTGCTTATTTTAATTGTCCGTCCACTTTGAACGCCGCAATCAACGCGCCCATTTTTTCGTTCGTTTCCTCGAATTCGCGTTCGGGATTGGAATCGTAGACAATTCCTCCGCCGGCTTGGAGCGTCCAAACTTTTCCCTGCTTCAAAGCGCAGCGAAGCGTTATGCAAAAATCCAAGTCGCCGTCGGGACGGACGTAGCCAACCGCGCCCGCATAAAAACCGCGCTTTACTTTTTCGATGCGGGAAAGAATTTGCATCGCGCTGATTTTCGGCGCGCCGCTCACAGTTCCGGCAGGAAACGCCGCGCGCAAAACTTGCACGGGCGGGATTCCTTCTTCAACGTCGCCTTCGACATTGCTCACGATGTGCATGATGTGGCTGAAAGTTTCCACTTCCATAAACTGCGTGGCCTTGACGCTGCCAGCCTTGCAAACGCGCCCCAAATCGTTGCGAGCCAAATCCACGAGCATCAAATGTTCGGCGCGTTCCTTCGGATCGTTCGAAAGCTTGAGCTTGAGCATTTCGTCTTCGGACGCGCTCTTTCCGCGACGAATCGAGCCCGCAATCGGATGAATCGAAGCCCTGCCGCCAATCACGCGCACGAGACTTTCGGGCGAGCAGCCCGCAAGCTGGAATTCGCCAAAATCAAGATAAAGCAAATACGGCGAAGGATTTATTGCGCGAAGCCTGCGATAAATTTCAAGCGCGGAAGTTTCGCATTCAAGGCGGACGCGGCGCGAAGGCACGGCTTGGATTATGTCGCCTGCGACGATGTGCTTTTTGAGCGCAACGACTTTTTCGCAATATTCTTTTTTGCTCTGCTCAATGTCCGTGATGAGAGTGCACGGCGCAGGATCTTCGGCGGAATCCATATAAGAAAAGTCCATGTCGTTCAAACGCTTCACGAGCGCATCGACTTCCTTTTTCAAGTCGATTTGGCGTTCGGCATAATTCAAGGCGAAAATGTGAAGCTTTTCGGTGAAATGGTCAAAGACAATGTAGATGTGTCCCGCGACAAAGCAGCATTCCGGAATGCGCAATTCGTCAAACTGATTTTCCAAGCGAACCGTGTCGCACTTTCTCACGAACTCGTAGCCCAAATATCCGATGCCGCTTGCAGGGAGGGGAATTTCGGGAACGGGATTTTTATTCTGCGACGCGACGTAAACGAGCGCGTCCAAAATGTCAGGCTCTTTTTCCTGTCCCACGGCGTTCCGGCTCACGATGCCCGAAGTGTTGAACGGAAGGCGGCGGCCGTCAATCAAAAACGCGATTCCCTCGTCATCCTGCACGATTTTAAAAGCCTCCGCCGTCATCAAAATCGAAAAGCGTTCGCGGCCTTTGTTGAAACTCGCCGATTCCAAAACCGCCTTCGCGCCGATTTTTTTCGCGAGAGAAAATGGCGTGTAACGCT
>CAMWIU010000101.1 GCA_947174385.1 uncultured Treponema sp. | reverse complement strand
ATTCCGCCTTCCTGTCCGCCGCCGCGCAAAAACGGCTCGAGCGGATTTTTCAGATACAAAATCCCGATTCCGCGCGGCCCGCAAATTTTGTGCGCGCTCGCCGCCGCGCTGTCAATCGAGCATCGCGACAAAGAAAGCGGAATCTTTCCCAAAGCCTGAACGCAGTCCACATGGAATTTCGGCCGCCTTCGTCCTTTGTAGAATTCGTCGAGAGTTTCCGCGATTTCGCAAACCGGCTGAACAGCTCCTGTCTCGTTGTTCACAGTCATCACGCCGACGAAAAGAGTTTCATCCGTAAGGCATTCTCGGACGTTTTGCGCCGTAACGATTCCGTTTTTGTCGCAGGGAATCTGTCTCACAGAAAATCCACAATGCTTCAATTCGAACGACATTTCGCGGACGGCAGGATGCTCGACCGAGCTGAACAAAATCTCGCCGCGCTCTGGCCGGTTCAAAATCGAGAGCAGGGGAATGTGGTTCGCTTCCGTTCCGCCCGAAGTGAAAAAAATGTTTTCCGCGCGCGCGCCCAACGCCTCGGCGCATTTTTTCCGCGCCTCGTCCAAGGCAGCCTTCGCCCGCTTTCCGCCCGAATGCGCGCTCGAAGGATTCTGCCAAAGTTCAAGGCTTTCTTCCAACGCTTCGCGCAGGATTTCCGCGTCTGGAATCGCAGTGGCTGCCCAGTCGAAATATCGTTCCGACGCTTCCTTTGAAATTGATTCTAGAGGCATTTTAACATTTCCTCGTCGCTGATTTCGCGAATCAAATTTTCGCAAAGACCGCGCTGCAAGATGAGGCGGATTTTTTTCGAAGAATTTTTCTTGTCGCGCCGCATCGCATCCAAAAGTTTTTCCGCAGAATTTTCGCATGAAAAAACTTTGTGCTTCGCGTTCCGCTCCCAGCCGAAAAATTCGATCAAGTCCAAAACTTGATTTTTGTATTCTTCCGAGCAAAGTCCCAAATTGCAGCTCACGCAAAGCGCGCGCCCGATTCCCCAGCCCACGGCGTCGCCGTGGGAAATCTTTCCAAGCCCCGCGCAAGTTTCGAGCGCGTGCGCGAACGTGTGCCCGAGATTCAAAAGCATGCGCTCGTTCTTTTCGGTCATGTCCTTTTGGACGACGCGCGCCTTCGCCTCGACGCTCTTTGAAATCATCTTGAAGACGAAATCCTTTTCACGAAGTTTCACTTTTTCCTTTTGCGCGGAAATTTCTGCGAACAATTTTTTGTCGAACAAAAGCGCCTGCTTGAACGCCTCGGCAAAGCCAGAGCGGTATTCGTCGTCGGAAAGGCTCTGCACGAACTGCGGGAATACGAAAAGGTTCTCGGCGGGAAAAAACGCTCCGATCATGTTCTTGTAGTCGTCGAAATCGCAGCCGCTTTTTCCGCCCAAAGCCGCGTCCACCATCGAAAGCAAAGTCGTGGGAACAAGCTCGCAGCGCGCGCCGCGCTTGTAGAGAGCCGCCGCGAACGCCGTCATGTCGGTGACGACTCCGCCGCCGATTCCGACGAAAATGTCCTTGCGCCCGAACGCCCTGTCCAAAGCCGCCCGCACGATCGCAAGGACGCTCTCGATCGTCTTGAACGCTTCGCCCGCAGGAATCACGACGAGCGCGTCGTCCTTGAATTCGCCTTGTCCTGAAAAAGCGGCGCAGTCTTTGTCCTCGGAAATCATGCTCGCGTCGAATCCGAAATTCTTCAAAAAATCCGAAACGCTTTCCAGCCTCGCGACGTTCGTGTCCGTGACAAAAAGCCTCCGCTCGTTCGGCGCGGATTCAAGGAAAATTTCCGTGAGCGAGGGATCTCCTCCGAAAAAATGAATGCGCGTTTTGGGAGTCGCGATGAACTGCCGCCTGTATTTTATCGTGAAAATTGAATCTTCGTGCATTGCAACATTCTAGCGGATTTTCGCGTTTTGTACAAGGGAATATGGGGCGGACAGGGAATGGGCGTGATTGAACTTTCGTCAAAATAACGATTCTCGCCGCATGATGATTTGCCTTTCGTTATTATAACGATTGTCGCCGCACGATGATTTGGAATTCGTTATCATAACGATTTATGCTTCAGCGCGATTCGTGTTTCGTTAAAATAACGATTTCTGCTTAAGCGTGATTTGAGTTTCGTTAAAATAACGATTCGTGCCGCACGGTGATTTGAGATTCGTTATCATAACGATTCTTGCAACATTGTGATTCGGATTTCGTTACAATAAGGAAACCTTATTCAAGCAAAAGCGGCGTTTCTTATCGTAAGGATTCATATTTTCCGCAAAAGTCGGCTTTCCTCAAAATAAGGAAACCTGCTCAAGACAAAACTGACGTTCCTTACCGTAAGGAAGTGTGAACTGTGCGCGAAGAATCCTTATTTGGGGGAGTGTAGGACTGCCCGCCGCTCGCGCGACTTGTGCATTATCGTCGAGCCGTCTGCTTCGCTGAAAACTGGCGGAAAGGTGCGATATTCGTATCCGCATTTTCGGTAGAACTCGCAGGCGGTTTTTGACGCGGGGATTTCGATCAAATCGCTTTGCAGGCACCATTCGTCGTTTTCCAAAAAGCGGACGAGCCTTTTTCCGATGCCTTTTCCGTGGTAATCGGGATTGACGAAAATTGCGGTGAAATAACTTTGCTTTTCTTGGTTGTAATCCCGGTTCACTCCGCCGCACCCGATGATTTTTCCCTCGTAGCGCACTTCGTAATAATGGCGCGTCTTTATGATGTCGGAAAGCCATTCCGCCGTGAAATGCGAAAGATATTTTTCAAACTCGCGCGGCGCGTAGTTTTTGCGATTCACTTCGTTCATGCAGCGGCGGATTATCGCAAGCATTTCTCCGACGTTTTCCGTTTTCGCCCGCGCGAAAGTCAGTTTTTCCAAGTCCATTTTTTCTCCGAAAATGATTTTTCAATTACGCAAGCAGAAACTCATTTTTCCGGCGCGAACGAGCAATGCACGTGCAGGACTTTCCAGTTTCCGCTGATTTTTTCCAAATACATTGTCGTCCTAACATGCGGCTCGGGAAAACTTTTGTATCTTGCGAAAAAACAAAGGCACGCCGAATCGCCGTTTTGAAATGCGTTGAAATTTTCGATTATCAGTTCTTCGACTTCGCCCGATTCAGTTTTCTTGCCGTTTTCAAAAAAATCTGATATCAACGCCAAATGCGCTTCGAGCGTATAAGTGTCGTTGCCTTTGTGGTTGTCGTAATAAATGAGATTGTTGCCGGCATCGTCATAAAATTCTTTCAGCTTTTCGATGTCCTTGTCGTACCACGCTTGGTTGTAATCGTTCAAATAATCTTCAAAAAATTTCTGCGCGTCTTTCATTTTCAAAATTCCTTTTTCATGCAGACGGAATCGGGCATGTCCTTGTATTGGCCGTAATTCGGGATGACTTCATATCCGATTTTTCTGTAAAGCGACATTGCCGCGACAAGCGGTTCGCCGGATTCCAAAATAAGGCAGCGGAAACCTTGTTCCTTTGCGGCGTTTTCTAGCCGCTTCATAAGTTCGCGTGAAATTCCTTTGCCCCTGAATTCCTGCTTTATGAATACGCGCTTTACTTCGGCGAATTCGTCGTCGTATTTTTTGAAGGCGGCGCACCCGACGGGAATTTCGCCGTCATACGCGATGATTGCGTCGTGAATGTCGGAAAGCCGATTGTACGGAACGTATTCCGCGCGATTTTCTTCGCCGCCGACAAGTTCGTTCAGAAAATCGTCCAAGCCGCGGCACAATTCAATGAAATCGGGATTTTCGCCGTTGGTATAAATAAATTGCATTTTAAAACTCTCCGCCGTTGTTGAAAAATAAAGGAACAATTAAAATAGGGTAGCAATTTTTTCTGCCGTTTCTGCAACGGACATTTCGCTGTTGTCGATGAACATCTGGAATTTTCCTTTGTTTTTGCGAAACCATCGATTGTATTCGAGTTGCGGGCGGCGAGCGTTGTCGGAATCGAAGCCGCGTTCTTTTGGCCTTGCGCGAAGGCGTTGTTCAATTTTTTCGTCGGACGGACACAGCGCGACAAAATATGTCGATTCGATGTTTTCGGGAATCGTGTGTTTCGCAAAATAATCCAACGGATTCAGGCAGCTGGCGAAAATCAGATTTCGTCCGCCGGCAAGTCGCACGGCTTCTTTCAGGCAGTCGTCGCTGAACTGATGTTCGTGATTTGTTCCGGCGTAATCCCACCAATTGATTCCGACTTCATCGGTATCGATGCAAGCGAATTGGGACGAGTCGAGCCGCCGCGCCAGTTCGTCTTTTACCGTCGATTTGCCCGCGCCGCAAGTTCCTGTAATGATTACGAGTTTCATTTTGTTTTCTCCGTAAAAAAATTGGGGAGGCAAGAGCCACAAACTAATACTTTTTTTCCATCGCTTTGAGTTTCGCGATTTCCGCGTCCACGCGCGCAAGTTCGCGGCGAAGGATTTTTTCGTAGTCGAGTTCCGCGCTTGCGATTCGCTCGCGCTCGTCTTCCCAATATTGCAAGTCTGTGAGATGAAGCCAGCGGAATTTCGTCTCGTTCGCTTTTTCCGCCCAAAGTCTCGCCTCGCGCCAGTAGTAGAGTCCCGCCTCGTAGCAGCTTTTCGCCTTGTCCAAATTCGCCAAATATTCGTCGCGCCACGGAGCGTCGTAAAAGCAAATCGCGCGCTTGTCGTACACGCGGGCGAGACGCTGGTGCTGTTCAATCAGTTTCAAATTCAAATGCATCTGAAAAAGGTTGCGATATTTTTCCCATTGTTCTTCGTTTTCGATTTTCGCCATAGCGTAGAGCGGATTCACGAAGTCCGCGCGCACCGCCTGTTCAAGCCAATAGATGTTTTCCATGCAGTCGTCGGGAAACTGCTGGTAATGGATGTGATAGAGGCGGTAAAAATCTTCCTTGTATTTTACCATATAGGAAAAGCAGGGCAGCGCGCCGCATATCGCAAGCAGAGAGAACGCAAAAATAATTTTCGAAAACTTTTTCACACTTTGATTATCGGAAAAACGCGGGAAAGTGTTTAGGAATTGAATTGCGAAGCGAATGGCTGTCGCAATTGTTTCTGGAGAAATTCTCGCAGAATTTTTATCACAATTTTCCCAAAGAAATTTTTCCGCTAACATTTCCGCAAAAATTTCCGAAAATTAAAACATCTGCGCACTCTCGCGCAAATTTTTTTTGAAGAAGCAAAGCGTCGCACAAGGAGAAAATATGATTCGCGGATGGTACACGGGCGCGAGCGGAATGGTCGCCCAGCAGAACAGGCTCGACACGATTGCCAACAACTTGGCGAACGTCGATACTACGGGATTCAAGCGGGACGTAACCGTGAGCAAAAGCTTTTCGGAACTGCTCTTGCGGCGCAAGGATTTCGACGGAGTTTACACAGTGCCCGAAGGCTCTGCCGACGCCGCGCCGATAATCGGAAAGCTCGGAACGGGAGTCGAGACGAACGAAAACTATACTGACTTTGCGGAAGGCTCGCTCAAAAACAGCGGACTTTCCACGGATTTCGCGCTTCACGGAAAGGGATTCTTCGTGATTCAAACTCCGAACGGCGAACGCTACACGCGCAACGGAAGTTTCTTTCTCGGAAAGGAAGGCATCCTCGAAACGAAGGACGGCTATCCTGTCTTGGGCGAAAACGGAATCATTCACCTTCCCGACAACAAGTTCAAGGTGAACGAGGACGGAATGATCGTCACTTCCGAAAACGAAGTGGTGGACAGATTCCTTGCCGTGCGATTCGACAACGAGCGTTATCTTCAAAAAGCAGGAAACAGCTTCTACATGGAAACCGAGATTTCAGGACCGGCGCACATCGCGGAAGGCGAGGAGCGGCCTGAGTTCATCCAAAGCTTCATCGAGACTTCCAACGTGAACGTCGTGAACGAGATGGTGCGAATGATCGAAGTGAACCGCGCGTACGAAGCGAACCAAAAGACAATCCAAAGCCAGGATTCCATGATGAGCACGTTGTGGAACAGAGTGGCGGCAAGAAACAGATAATAGTTAGTAGTGAATAATTAATAGTTAATATTGAAGAGTGAATAGTTGGTCGGAGTTGTGCGAAAATGCGCGGCTCCGACTTTTTTTTGTTTTGAAAAAATCCTAACAAATTCTTTCAAAATTCCGAAAATAGAAGTATAACACTTTTTGGAGAAAATTATGGTAAGAAGCCTTTGGACGGCCGCCACTGGAATGAACGGACAGCAGGCCAACATCGACGCGATTTCGCACAACCTTTCGAACGTGAACACGACGGGCTACAAGCAGCAGCGCGCGGAATTCGAGGATTTGATTTACCAGAAACTGAAGCTCGCGGGAACGCCCGCCACGGAGGACACCGTGACTCCCGTGGGAATAGAGCAGGGCGCGGGCGTGAAGGTCGCCGCCACGCAGCGCATTTTCAGCCAAGGCTCGCTTCAAAATACTGGCGTTGACACGGACGTTGCGATTGTGGGCGACGGCTTCATCCGCGTCCAGCAATATGACGGAAGCTACGCATACACGCGGGACGGCGCGCTCAAAGTGGACATGACGGGGCAGCTTGTCACGAGCGAAGGCTTGCGCGTGATGCCGGAAATCATCCTTCCCGAAGGCTTCGCGCTCAACACTCTCACGATCAGCGACACGGGGCGCGTCACCGTAAAAGTGAACGGCGAAACGACTCCCACGGAAGTGGGACAGATCGAGCTTTACCGTTTTCCGAACGAAGTTGGTCTCAAGGCGGTGGGCGACAGCCTTTATCAGGTGACGAACGCTTCGGGAGGTCCGATCGCGAATCGTCCCGGGCAGGACGGAATGGGAATCATAAAGCACAAGTTCCTCGAAATGTCGAACGTCTCCGTGGTGAACGAAATGGTGCAGATGATTGTCGCGCAACGCGCATACGAGTTCAATTCAAAGGCGGTGCAGACAAGCGATTCGATGCTTTCCACGGCCGCGAATTTAAAACGATAATTTGATTTGATATAAAAAAGCCGCGATTTGCGGCGAGGAATTTTTATGACTGGAATTGACAAACTCGGATCGATGACGCAAAGTTCCGCGATGATTCACAACGCGCTTTCAAAAGGGCAGGAAAGCAAATTCGCCGACCTGCTCAAATCGGCGCAAAAAAAAGCCGCGAGCACCGAGCACATTTCGTCCAGCCAAATCGCGAAGGACGGAAGGCTCAACGGCGACATCAAGACTGGATTCGACGGCGCGTTCTCGTCCGAAGCCGACAAAGCCTCCGCCGCGCGTGGAGCAGCCGCCAATTCCGCGCCGGTGCACGGAACGCAGAAAAAAATCGACAAGACTTCAAAACTCTATGAAAAGTCGCTCGAGCTAGAATCGTTTTTCGTGAAGATGATGATAAGCTCCATGCGAAAGACAGTCGGCGTGTCCGGCACGACAAGCTTCGCGAAGGAAATGTACGAGGACATGCTCTACGACGAGTACACGACCGCGCTCACGAAAAACGCAGGATTTGGAATTGCGGATCAGATTTATTTGGAACTCGCGCAGGGATGATGAAAGACTAGAAATTGTGATAGGTTGTAAAGAAAACTGCACATAAATCAACATACCCAAACCTTCCGATCGAGTTATGAATCCCTCCGCACGAATCAATGGCGGCCGTTTTTCATTTTTAGCAGCAGCGCGTCACAGCGTCTCACAAATCCGCCCGCGTCGTCTGCGCCCCTTTGCGCCCCGAGCGGGATTTCCGCAAGCGAGGTTCCGTTTTTGCTTGGGACAATCGTTACG
>CAMWIU010000100.1 GCA_947174385.1 uncultured Treponema sp. | reverse complement strand
ACGCCACACTTTCCCGCCGCGAAAAGGAAATCCGGGAATGCGTGGAAAACGGGCGCGTCCGATTCGAAGTTTATAACATTCCGGAATAGCGCGGCGGCAGGCTGGAAGAACTGTGTGTTTTTCGAAAAAGCCGTTCTTTCAAGTTTTGCTTTTATACGCATATCCGAAATTTATCGGCGGCGACGTTACGGAAATATAAATGAATTCTTCGTTCGAATCGTTGCGCAAGCCGTGGACATCGCCTTCGGCAAATCGCGCGACATCCCCCGCCTGAAAATCTTTTTCCTTGTCGTCCGCGAGCAAAAGAATTCCTTTGCCTTTGACGGCGTACCATATTTGCTCCGACGCTTCGTGCGTGTGTCGCGGCTGAACGGCGGAATGCTCAAGATGAACTTCCGTAATCGTAACGCGCTCGCTTTTCGAATTTTCGGGATTGAGGATTTGCCTTGAGACCACGCCCGGATTGGAAAGATTTTTTACATTTTCTTTTTTGATAAATTCCATTGCGTTTCCTGTAAAATTTTTTGCGCATTTATTTGACGCGCTTGTCGAAAAGATAATATCATTTTTTGCGAATTTTTTCAATATCACGTCATCGAAAAAAATATAAAAAAAATCCTTAAATCCTATTGACAAAGTATGATTTATAAAATAAAGTATAGTTATCCTATGGATTTAATGGGAAATAATTTGGGATTTGCGGAACAAAAATTTTCGCTTCCGCTGGTGCTAGGTCGCAGCGCGGTGCGCTGCTTACCGAGTTTTTTTGCTCGCGGTGCGAACAAAAAAACTCGCAACTACTTTATTTAAGATTAAAATTTTCGCGAGTTTTACAAAGTAAAACTCGTAAGCAAGTCGCAAGACTTGCGATTTTCGCTTCCGCAAGGGGCTTCAAATTAATTTCAATTGTTTCCCACTAATTCTATATGAATAATTGACAAAATCATGCGGAGGTGCTACAATGTGTTGATATGGAAATTTCAACTCGCGGAAGATATTCGCTTTGTTTTATGATTTTCGTGGCGCAGCATTCGAATGGCAATTTTGTGTCGCTCAGGGACGTTTCCGAAAGCCAAGGCATTTCGATAAAATATCTCGAGCAAATCACAGCTCTTTTGAGCAAGGCAGGGCTTCTCGTAAGCGCGCGCGGACCTGCGGGCGGCTACAAACTTTCCAAGCCTGTGGAGCAGTACAGCGCGGCGGAAATTTTGCGCGTAACCGAAGGCCATCTCGCTCCGGAAGTTTCCGAAGGCGGCGCAAAAAAGAAAGGGCAAATCAGCACGCGCCGTTTTTGGGAAGGGCTGGGCAAAGCGATTGAAAGATTTCTTGAAAGCGTTTCGCTGAAAGATTTGGTGGAACAAAGCGCGGGCGAAGAAAATTATGTTTATGTGATTTAGGCGGATTTTTCACGGCGTTTTATGAATCGGGAAAAATTTGCGCAAAGAATTTGCGTTCGTTCGCAAAATTTATTTTGAATATTTTGGAGAAAAAAATGGCAAAAATTTACACTTCGGCGGATCAGCTCATCGGGCGCACTCCGCTTTTTGAATTGACTCACATCGAAAAAGAATTCGGACTTTCCGCTCGCATTTTGGCAAAGCTCGAACTGTTCAATGTTACGGGTAGCGTGAAAGACAGAATCGCAAAGGCGATGATTGACGACGCGGAAAAATCCGGCCGCCTCAAGCCGGGCGCGACGATAATCGAGCCGACGAGCGGCAACACCGGAATCGGGCTTGCTTCGGTGGGAACGGCGCGCGGCTACAAAGTGATAATCGTCATGCCCGAAACGATGAGCGTCGAACGGCGGCAGCTCATCAAAGCTTATGGCGCGGAAATCGCCCTCACGGACGGCGCGAAAGGAATGAAAGGCGCAATCGAAAAAGCCGAGGAACTTTTGAAAAACGACCCGAACGGATTCATTCCTGGGCAGTTCGAAAATCCCGCGAATCCCGAGGTGCATTTGAAAAGCACGGGGCCTGAAATTTTCGAGGACGCGGACGGCAAGGTCGATTACTTCGTCGCGGGCGTGGGCACGGGCGGCACTTTGACAGGCGTTGGAAAATTTCTTAAAAAGAAAATCAAGGACGTGAAAATTGTGGCGGTGGAGCCGTCCGCTTCGCCAGTGCTTTCCGAAGGAAAGGCGGGCGCACATAAAATCCAAGGAATCGGCGCGGGTTTTGTTCCGAAAGTTTTGGACACGAAAATCTACGACGAAATCATCACCGTGGAAAACGAGGACGCTTTCGAAAAAGGCGCGCTCATGGGAAAAAAAGAAGGCGTGCTTGTGGGCATCTCAAGCGGAGCTGCCTTGCACGCGGCAATCCAAATCGCAAAACGCCCCGAAGCGGCAGGCAAAACAATTGTCGTCCTTCTTCCCGATGCCGGCGACAGGTATCTTTCCACGCCGATGTTCCAAAGTTAAAATCACGTTTGCCCTTCCCCTAAAAATTCCTCCAGCACAATTTTTTGAAAATGTGTTTTTTAGGGGGAGGGTCAAAACCCCAACCCCGCGTTTGGCACAGGAAAAAATAAAGTTCTTGACAATGTGTATAAAGTGTGTATAATAATATTGTGAAAAGAAAAGATTTGGAAAAACGGCTTAAAAAAGCGGGCTTCGTTTTTGTTCGCCACGGCGGAAAACACGATGTTTTCCAAAGAGGAAAGGACGAAGAACAGTTGCCAAGACATACAGAAATAAATGAAAAACTCGCGAAAGCCATAATCAAAAAATGGAATCTGTAAACTTTCCGAGTGAAAGGTCGGCGCAATCTTTTCCAGGAGGTGATTTTATGAACGTTGTTTTTCCTGCTATTTTTACGGAGACAGGCTGCAAAAAAGGTGAAGTGTTGGTGTACATTCCGGACATAAATGGAATGACGGAAGGAAACGGAATTGCGGATGCCATCGAAATGGCAAAGGATTATATAGGCAACGCGCTTTTTTCCAAGAAAGATTCGGATGTGCCGGAGGGCAAAAAGATTGGCGAAATCGATTTGAAGGCAAGCCCTTTTTTCGAGGACGGCAAAACATTCGTTTCCCTTGTGGATGTCGATTTGGATGCTTTCAGGCGGCAAAAAAAATCAAGGAGCGTTCGGAGGAACATCACGCTTCCGCAATGGCTTGACGATATGGCGAGCGCCGCAAAACTGAACGTGTCCGCGATAGCGCAGGGCGCGCTCAAAAAAGAATTGGGCATTATGTGATGCCTCTTCTAACACAGGAAAAATTATGACTTACATCGAACAAAGCCTTCCGCCTTCCGGCTCAAATGTTTTGGTCGGAATGTCCGGCGGAGTGGATTCCACATTGACCGCGCTTCTTCTCAAGCAAAACGGCTGCCGAGTGATTGGCGTTACGATGTCGCTTTGGGACGAATCTTTGGGAAAATACGAAGCCGAGGATTTCGAGGCTTGCTTCGGGCCGGGCGAAAAACAGAATATAGAAGAATGCCAAAATTTTTGCGCGGCGCACGGAATCGAATATCACGTGGCCGATGTGAAATCGCGTTACAAAAAATTCGTTTTGGAATATTTCAAAAAAGAATATCGCGCGGGACGCACGCCGAATCCGTGCATCATTTGCAACCAAAAAATAAAATTCGGCGCGTTGCTTGAAGCGGCGCAAAATCTCGGAATTGAATTCGATTATTTTTGCACGGGACATTACGCGAAAATTGTGCGCCCCGAAAGTGGCGTTTTCGGAACGGATTCACGGCCGTTCATGATTGCAAATGCGAGCGATTCGCTCAAAGATCAAACTTATTTTCTTTACCGAATTCCTTCCGAAGTTTTGAGCCGCGTTCGATTTCCGCTTGGAACGATGAAAAAATCGCAAGTCTTCGATTTGGCGAAGCGGCAAAAACTCGAAGCCGCAAACCGCGAGGAAAGCCAGGATTTTATCGGGCAAAAATATTTCGACGCGCTTTTTTCCGACACGCCGAGCGAGACGGGCGACATCGTGGATTTGGACGGACACATTTTGGGAAAGCACAGGGGCATCGAGCATTACACCGTCGGGCAGCGGCGCGGGCTTGGAGTGGCGGCGAACCATCCGCTTTATGTCCATTCAATTGACGCGAAAAATAATTTGGTCGTGCTCGCACCAGACGACGCGCTTTTTTCCGATTCGCTCATCGCGGACGATTTTGTTTGGCCGGGCGGAATCGAGCCTTCCGAACCGTTCGAAGCGATGGCAAAAATACGATTGGCGAGCAAGCCAGTTGAATGCAAAGTGGAGCGCATTTGCGATAACGAAATTGCGTCGGGCGATTTCATCGGAACGCCGTGGCGCATTACGTTCGCACAAGCGCAGCGAGCCGTCGCGCCCGGACAATCCGTGGTGCTTTACAAAGACGGCGTGATTGTGGGCGGCGGCATTATCGCAAAAGCGATGTGAATGGGCGGAAGAAGCCCGCGCCATCAGCCATAAATCTCTTTGCGGTGTCCTACCTCAACCACAAGGATTTCAAGCTCCTCGTCATGGATGCGGCAAAGAATCCTGTAATCGCCCACACGATACCGCCAAAACCCCATGAGGTTTCCGACAAGCGACTTTCCTTTGCTCCGTGGGTCAGACAAGTTGGCAACCTCGTCCATATAGTCAAGGATTCTTTTCTTAACTGAATTATCAAGTTTAGCAAGTTGTTTCCGCGGCTTCGCTAAATAGACGACTTTCACAATCCGAACTCCTTCCTAAGTTCTTCGCTTGTGTAAGTTCTGCTGTCACCTTTCTCAAATTCTTCCCAAGCGGCGACAGCAGCTTCATAGTCCGCCTTGTCTTCAAGGCATTCCGAAACGAAGTTTTCGACGGCTTGATTTAAAAACCAGCTCCTCGTGCAGCCTCTTTGCGCGCAAATTGCATCAACTTGTTTGAATAACTGCGGCTTTGCGCCAAAACTCATAGTTTTCGTATTTTTGACAGCCATAGATACCTCCAAAAAAATACGCAAATTGAAACTTTTAATAGTTTTATTAAAAATATTAAAAAGTGTCAAGATAAATACAAAGGCTCTGGGATTTCCCGCATCCTTTTGTTTATCGCGCCCTGAATACTTGCATTGTGACAAAAATCACGGTAAAATATTTCATTGGGCTGTCCTTTTGCACGGACAAGTTTCGGGGAGGTTTTATGTCGTATGAGATTCTTGAAAAACAGATTCGCGCGCTGCCGGAAAAATATCTCAGTCAAGTTGCCGAGTATGTGAGTTTTCTTACGTACAAGTCCGAAAAGGATGCCGCGCTTGAGCGTTTCAGAACTATGTGCAATGAGACACAAGCCTGGGCAAAAAGCGTGGGAATGACCGAACAGGACATCAAGGACACAATAAAGGAAGTTCGTTTGGAAAAGCAGGCACAGTTATGAGGATTGTCATAGACACGAACGTTGTCGCCTCGGGAATCGTTTTCGGCGGAAAACCCGAGCGGCTTTTGGAGCTTGCGATTAAAAACGATGTCGAAATGTGCGTCTCACCGCAAATCCTCGCGGAATATGATGAAATAATTGCCCGTCTTTCCGCAAAATATCCGAACCGTACCATAGCAATAAGTCTGAAAGATTTGACAGACAATGCCTTGCTCGTCACTCCGAGCCAAACCGTCACCGTCTGCCGAGACCCTGACGACAACAAGTTCATAGAATGCGCGATGGAAGGCAAATGTCTGTACATCGTGAGCGGGGATAATGACCTGCTAGACTTGCGCTCATACGCCGATGTCGAGATTGTGACGGTGGCGGAATTTTTTGAACAGTACGGAAACCAATTCTCTGACGACTAGCCTCTTTTTACTCGAGCGAATATCGTCTGCGGTATTTCGCTTTGCCCTGCGACAAAACGCCGTCCGAGACCTCCGCCGCGTTCACCGCACCTGACAAAACGCCATCCGAGGTCTCCGACACGTTGCCGCCGGTTTGCGGGAACGAATTTTGCGCGGCGGATGCGTCCGCGCAGTTCGGGGAAGCGCAAAAACCGGCGGAAATTCCTTGCCGACGGTTGGCGGGAACGAATTTTGTGCGGTAGATACGTCCGCGCAGGCTTGGGAAGCGCAAAAACCGGCGGAAATTCGTTGCCGACGGTTTGCGGGAGCGAATTTTGCGCGGCGGATGCGTCCGCGCGGGTTTGGAACAGGCAAAAACCATCGGAAATTCGTTGCCACCGGTTTGCCCGAATGCACTACTACTGGTAAATGTTATCAGGCGTGTTGCCGCTGACCGTGCCGCCGGTTTGTGTGAATCCGCCATAGTAAGCATAAACGCCGCCGCCCTTGTCAGCCGCCGTGTTGCCACTGATTTCGCCGCCGCTTTGCGTGAACGTACAATAGGTACTGATATAAACACCGCCGCCGTCGTCAGTCGCCGTGTTGCCGCTGATTTTGCCGCCGCTCATCTCGAACGTGCTATCGTTAACTATATAAACTCCTCCTCTAGGACCGTCGTTTCCGACGATCGTTCCGCCCGTCATCTTAAATGTGCCGTTTAGGGTTATACAAACACCCCCACACGTCAAATAGGTTTTGTTATTGCATAAAGTCGCGCCATTGCCGAGCGTCACTACCGTGGTCGAGCCTTCGATATCCAAAAGTGCGCTTCTTGCGTCAACATTTTCCTTGTTTCCGTCGAGCGTGACGTTCGTGATGGCAACGTCTCCTTGGGAAATGGTAAGCAAGCAGTCTCTGAAACTGTCCTGATCGTCGCTTGAACCGTCGTAGCGCACGAGCGTCAGTTTTGACTTACCTGCGCGGTCGAGCAAAGTGCTTTCTTCGATTGGGAGCGTGTAGTTCGCGCAGAGCATGATTTTTTCCGAGCCGTATTTCTCAAACAGTTCGATTGCCTTTGAGAGCGTTTTCACTGCTTTTCTTGCGGTCCGTCCCGAATTGGTGTCGCTGCCGCTTGAGGAATTCAAGTAAATCCGTTTATACTCTGTAAGCACGCCGTTCGCGCCCGTGCCGTTCGGCACGATTTTCCATTCTGCGCCGTCGGGCACGGGGGAGAGCGCGAATTTCTTGCAGATAGTCTGCGTTATCTCCGTCACGCTTCCGCCTTTGCTCAAGACCTGTCTGCCCGCCACATAGTCGGAGGGCGTTATCGTTGCGACGCTTGAAGCGGAAAGAGAGCCAGTCACGCAGATTGTGGGAATGTCCGCCTCCGTGACACCAGTATAAACAAAAAGGTAGACATCGTTGTCGCCTTGGAATTTCGACGCGCCTTTCATGTTCAACTTGCCAGAAGGGCTGATGAACGCGCCGTTTCCTTGGGCGTTTTGCGCCGTATTTCCGCTCACAGTGCCGCCTGTCATCGTGAACGCGCTTACGCCAAAGGTGTACACTCCGCCGCCGCCTGAATTGGCGAGGCTGCCTGCGGCTTTGTTGCCGCTGATTGTGCCGCCGCTCATTTCAAATGTTGCGCCGTTAAGGTAGACTCCGCCTCCGCCGCCGTCAAGACCGCCGCTTTGAACCTTGCCCCGGGCTGTATTTCCAGTAATCGCGCTGTCACTGCCCTTCATCGTGAACGTGCCGCCGTTGACGTAAACTCCGCCTCCATAATTCGCTTCGTTTTCACTGATTGTGCCGTCTTCCATCGTGAACGTGCTACTAGCAACGTAAACGCCGCCACCGTCTCCGTTCGCAGTGTTTTCTTTGATTTTCGTCGTGTCTCCGTTCATAGTGAATGTGCCGCTATTGATATACACGCCACCGCCGTTTATGGTCGCGGTGTTGTTGGAAATTGTGCCGCCAGTCATGGTAAATTCACCGTTGGGGTACACAAATACACCGCCGCCATAGGTCTCAGTGTTGTTGCTGCT
>CAMWIU010000099.1 GCA_947174385.1 uncultured Treponema sp. | reverse complement strand
AAGGCTGGCTCAAGGAATGCAAGGACATCCGCGAGAACCACTATCCGAAGTTCGGTGCGCACCTGCCAAAAGAATTGACGGCGTGCCTCGACGATTTGGAAAAAAGGTTGAACGCATAGAAATGTATCCGCTAGTTTCGCGAAAGCGAATTAGGCGCGGATAAAACGGATTGTACTCGGATTTTATTATTTGTCTGCGTCCTGTCCGTAAAATCTGCGTTCATTTGCGTCAATATGAAAAAAATCCGCTTCAAAAGAAGCGGATTTTTTTGTCGTGTCTGGGAAAAGCCAGCCTGAAAGCGGGCGGACTTTAATGCAAAGGCTGTATCTAATTTTATTCCGCTTTGATTTCGTCACTGCCAGCTGTGTAAATGACTTTTCCGTCTGAGCATGTGACGGTTACATTCACATTTCCGCCGAATACGCTTGGCAAAAAATAACCACTGGCATCATTGTTCCTTATTTTCTTGTAGTCTTCAATAGTTTTGGGATATGCAATGCTTACGCTTCTTCCGTTCCCTGTTCCTAAATTCGAAGTAAAATGTGTTACGCTGGCAGGAATTGCGAATTTAGTGAGACTCGTGCATCCGTCAAATGTGGCGTCCATATTTTCCAACGTTTCAGGAAGTTTTACTTCTGTGAGGCTGGTGCAGTTTGCGAACGTGTTCAACATTCTTTTAATGTTGCAACCGCTCAAATCCGCGTTTTCCAAGGCAATGCAATTAGAAAACATTTGAGACGGATCAATATCACTACCATCGGTTTTTGTAATATTTTTCAGCACGACGCTCGTGAGTTTCGTGCAGTTTTGGAAGGTGCAGTTGGCTTCCAGCGTAACGCCGTCCAAGTTTATGCTTTGTATGTCCGCGCCGATAAATGCGCCTGCCTTTATGTTCCGTACTGTCGAAGGAATTGTGTAGTCGGACGATGAATTCGTCACGAAGTACAATTCATTTCCGTCCTTTGAAAGGAGCATGTTGCCGCTTTCGTTTGTTTTGAAGTACGGATTTTTTTCGTCTACGATGAATTTGAATGGAAGACCTTTCGTGCGTTTGTCAATTCCCAGGAAAGGCAAAGGCCAGAATCCTGGCTTCATGTTGGTAAAGGCTAAACCCGTATCTATATTCTTCAATGTAGAAGGAATTGTCAATGTAGTGAAATTCTCAAAGATGTCAGTAAAAGTTCCTCCAAAATAAATTGTCTCTCCTATAGTAGTAACACCCTCTGGGATAACGACATCGGAGGGTATGTCGTCCACAATTTGCACGATGAGGTTACCATCTTCATCATAAGAAAGCCAGTATTCCCAAACTGCATACAATTTAATATCATCGGTAAAGTTGTAAAGTTCCTCCTCATCTTTGTATACCACTTCTTTTGACGAATCGTCTGTCGCCCAGCCTTTGAAGATGTGCAGCGGTATTGAAAAGGCGTTTTTCGCGAGCGTAAGCCACGAGTTTTTAGATGATTGCGGCGGCATTGAGCCTTGAGCCGTGAAGCCATGTGGCGCATTTGCATAGAACGTAACGGTGTGATTGTTTTCGTCCTTTTCCCACACCGCATAAAGCTCTAAATTCTTGGAAACCGTGATTTTAGCTTCATCCGTGTATTTCGCTTCTGTCGCCGAAATGTTTTCTGCCCAGCCACGGAACGTGTATCCTTCGATCGAAAACGCGTTTTTCGCGAGCGTAAACGGCTGTCCTGAAATAAAGGTCTGCGGAATCATTGTTCCGCTTGCGGCAGTGCCGTTCGGCGTATTTGGATAGAATGTAACAGTGAAGTTTTTCGCGTTTGGGACATCATCGTTTTGCCATACCGCATAAAGCACTAAATTGTCGTAAAGCGTGACTTCCTCTTCGTCAACGTATTCCGCTTCTGTCGCCGAAATGTTTTCTGCCCAGCCACGGAACGTGTATCCTTCGATCGAAAACGCGTTTTTCGCGAGCGTAAACGGTTGACCTGAAATAAAGGCTTGCGGAATCATCGTTCCGCTTGCGGCAGTGCCGTTCGGCGTATTTGAATAGAATGTTACTGTGAATGTTTCATTATACGGAGGTGTTGTACCCCCCCCCATCGCCGCTGGAACAGCCGACAAGCAAAAGAATTGCCATCGACAGAGTTGCAATTTTTTTCATTTCAAACTGCATGATTTGTCTCCTTAAAAATTATAAAGTATTTTTTATTTTATCACAAAGTGTGCTTTTTTTCAATTCGTTTTATTCCGCACTATTGAACTTTTTTTGCGTTTGTGATATTCTTTTTTCATTGAAGGCCTGTTTTGCGAAGAAGCAAATCTTGCAGCAAAGCGGGCTTTGCTTTTTAATAGGAGTTATGATAAAAGTGCCGCACAAATGGCGCAGCACTTTTATCATGTCAAGTTTCCGTTGGAAACTTGCATATTAAATGCACATTCTCACTGTGTTGCGAATGTGCGTAAAAAGTCAAGAAAGAAAGTTGCAACTTTCTTCTTGACTTTTTATAGGAGTTATGATGGAAAAGTTTGAAGCGGTTTTGGGAAAAATCGATGACGTGGTTTGGGGACCGATTTTGATTGTCCTCATTTTGGGAACGGGAATTTTGCTTACTGTCCGCACGAAGGGCGTTCAGTTCAAAAAGTTGGCGCGCGCGCTCAAATCAATCATGCAAAAGCCTTCGGGAGAGAAGGGCGAAGTTTCGAGCTTCGGCGCGTTGTGCACGGCTCTTTCCGCGACGATCGGAACCGGAAACATTGTCGGCGTTGCCACGGCGATTGCGGCCGGCGGACCTGGCGCGCTTTTTTGGATGTGGCTTGCCGCCCTTTTGGGAATGGCGACGAAATACGCCGAATGCATGCTCGCGGTGAATTTCCGCCAAGTGAGCGCGGACGGACACATTTTGGGCGGACCTTTCTATACTATTGAAAAAGGCATGGGCAAAAAATGGAAATGGCTTGCTGTGCTTTTCGCCGTGTTCGCGATGCTCGCAGGACTTTTAGGAATCGGAACTATGACGCAGATTAACGGAATCACGAACGCCGTCAAAGGCGTGTTCGATCCGAACAATGCGAACGTCGCCATCACGATTGGCGGAAACGGAATTTCATGGGCGGTGGTGATCGCCGGCGCGTTCATAACGCTTTTCGCGGCCCTCGTAATCATCGGCGGAATCAAGCGCATTTCGAAAGTCGCGACATTCATCGTGCCTTTTATGGCGGCGTTGTATCTTCTTGTCGGCGCGTTCGTCATAATGTTCAATTTGAGCCATGTTACCGAGGCGTTCCAGGAAATCTTCCGCGATGCGTTCGGCGCGCGCGCGATTGGCGGCGGCGTTCTCGGCGCGCTTGTAGTCGCGATGCAAAAGGGAATCGCGCGTGGAATTTTCTCCAACGAGGCAGGTCTTGGTTCCGCTCCGATCGCGGCTTCGGCTGCGCAGGTGGAAGAGCCTGTGGCGCAGGGATTGGTTTCGATGACTGGAACTTTCATCGACACAATCGTGATTTGCACGATTACGGGGCTTTCGATTGTCATCGCGGGACTTGTGCCGGGCGGTGATTGGGGAAGCAATTTCATTTCAGGCGGCGCGATGCTTTCGGGCGGCGACCTTTCCACTGCGGCGTTCGTCACGCTTTTTGCGAACGTCTTCGGGCAGAGCGCGGGACTTGAGCTTTTCGTCCGCGTCATCATAATGGTGTGCCTCGCGTTCTTCGCGTTCACGACAATTTTGGGATGGGATTATTATGCCGAACGTTCGATCGAATATCTTGCCGGCGGAAAAATGTCAATCGTCATGGTCTACAGGATTTTGTACATCGTCGCGATTTTCATTGGACCTTATCTCACGTTGAGCGCGGTTTGGACAATCGCGGACATCACGAACGCGCTCATGGCTTTGCCGAACATCGTTTCGCTCATCGCTTTGAGCGGCGTGGTCGCGAAAATGACCGACGAGTATTTCAAAAAATATCCGCACTTGGATATGATTGAGCCGATAGACTGATTGCGAAAAACTCGCATCGCGCGGAATTTCTGCGAATGCGAGTTTTCCTTTGCGAAGTTCGAATTTAAATTCAATTTTTTGCGGCAGTTTTTTTCGCGCAATCTTTTCATTTTTGGAGTTAAAAATTGATTACGGTTTCAGACGTTAGTTTAAAGTTCAGCGAAAAGCCTCTTTTCAAGGACGTGAATTTGAAATTCACTCCGGGCAATTGCTACGGAATCATCGGCGCGAACGGAGCCGGAAAATCCACGTTCCTCAAAGTGCTTTCGGGCGAACAGGAGCACGATTCGGGAACGATTGCGATTGGATCGGGCGAGCGGATGGCCGTGCTCAAGCAGGATCACTTCGCGTTTGATTCGTACTCGGTGAAAGATGCCGTGATGTTCGGCTTTCCCAAACTTTACGAAGTGGCGAAGGCGCGCGAGGCGATTTACGAAAAAGAAGATTTCAGCGAAGAGGACGGAAATCGCGCCGCGGAACTTGAAGGCGAGTTCAGCGAGATGGGCGGCTGGGAGGCGGAAAACCAAATCGAGCAGATGCTTTCAGGTCTCGGGCTGGAAGAGGAATTCCACGACAAGATGATGTCGGAACTTGACGAAAGCCAAAAAGTCCGCGTCTTGCTCGCGCAGGCGCTTTTTGGAAATCCCGACATCTTGCTTTTGGACGAGCCGACGAACGGACTTGACTTGGAATCGATCGCGTGGCTCGAAGAATTCTTGATGGAATTCCCGAACATCGTCATCGTCGTGAGCCACGACCGCCACTTTTTGAATTCGGTCTGCACTTACATCTGCGACATCGACTACGGCAAGATAAGCCAATTCACTGGCAACTATGACTTTTGGTATCAGATGAGCCAAATCATGCAGCGGCAGGCGAAAGACCAGGCGAAAAAGCGCGAGGAAAAAATCGCCGACCTCAAGGAATTCATCCAGCGTTTCGCATCGAACGCAGCGAAAAGCCGCCAGGCCACGAGCCGCAAAAAAGTTCTCGAAACTTTGGAACTTGAGGAACTTCCGGTTACGAGCCGCAAATTTCCTTACGTCAATTTTCGTCCCGAACGCGCCATCGGAAACAACGTGCTTGAAACGAAGTCGCTTTGCCTTTGCGAGGACGGCGAAAAACTTTTGGACAATTTTTCGCTCGTCGTGAATCGCACGGACAAAGTGGCTTTCGTCGGAATTGAGCACAATTCGATTTCCGCGCTTTTCGACATTGTCGCGGGACAAAGAAAAGAGGATTCTGGCGAATATTTTTGGGGACAGACTGCGAAATTCTCGTACTTGCCGCGCGACAATTCCGCGTTCTTCGAAAACAGCTTCAACATCACCGAATGGCTCAAGCAATATTCTCCCGACCAAAACGATGCTTATGTGCGCGGATTTTTGGGACGAATGCTTTTTTCCGGCGACGAATCTTTGAAAAGCGTGCGCGTTTTGAGCGGAGGCGAAAAGGTTCGATGTATGCTTTCGCGAATGATGCTTTCCGGCGCGAACGTTTTGATTTTGGACGATCCCACGAATCACCTCGATTTGGAGGCGATTCAAAGCCTGAACGAAGCCTTGGTGAGTTTTCCCGGCGTCGTGCTTTTTACGAGCCACGACCACGAGTTCATCCAGTCCATCGCAAACCGAATCGTGGAAATTACTCCGCGCGGCGTGATCGACAGAATGATGCCGTTCGACGACTACCGCGCCGACAAGCAGATAGCCGAAATGCGCAAGGAATTCTACAAAGGAAGCGGAAAGAAAATCCGCTTGTAATTTCGGCGCGGAGAAGGGCGGGCGATGTTTCGCATTTTCCCGCAAATCTTCCGCGCTAGTTTTTGAAAAATCGCGCGGCTTTGAAATTGCGCCGCATTTTCATTGTTGACTATTTGCCAAAAAAAAGTTACAATTCATAAAATGTTTTTCACTGGTTTGGGCAATGTAATTATACTCCTTGTGCTTGTCGGGATTTTGATTCCTGTGTCGCTTGCGATGGAATTGTTCTATCCGTTTTCGCACAAGATGTGCTTGAAGATTTCGGACTATGTAATCAATGTTCTTGTAACGAGAATTTTCGCGATTCTCGGGACGTACAAAAAATTCCGCCTGACTTTTTTTCAGGAAAACAAAGACGCTCTGCCCGAACAGTTCATAATTCTTTCGAATCACCAAAGCCTTTTGGACATTCCTGTATACTTCACTTTTTTTCGCGGGCGCGAAATCCGTTTCGTGGCGAAAGATTCATTGAGCCGAAATGTTCCGCTCGTTTCCCCGATGCTCAAATCGCAAGGACATTGCTTCATTCCGAGAAATGGGCGCGCGGGACTCGTCATGCGCCGAATCGATTCTTTTGCGAAACGTTGCCTCGAGAACAAATGGATTCCTGTGATTTTTCCCGAAGGAACTCGCAGCAAGGACGGCGGGCTTGGAAAATTCTACAGCGCGGGATTCCGCCGCATCGCCGATTCCACGAAACTTCCGATTGCCGTGTGCGTCGTGGACGAAGGCTACAAGATAAACGACCTGCGCCATATTATGGAAAATATGGACAAGGTGAACTATCATGCCAAAGTCCTGAAAATCTATCCGCCCGCGCTCACGAAGGAAGAGCAAGTTGCGATTTTGGACGAGGCGCATGATTTGATGGAAAGACAGCTCGCCGAGTGGAGATCGGGAAATTAAAATTGGATGCTGTCATTTTGTTTTAGGAAATGAATTGAAGAACGCGCGTTCGGCGAACGGCTTTTTCTTCGGAATCACGGGATTTGCTTCCGCAATTCCTATCGGCAAAAAACACGCCAATTCGTATTCATCCGGCACTCCCGAAATTTGCGCCATTTTATAGCCGATCCTGTCCTCGTCTGTGATGTGCCCTTCATACCAGCAGCTTTGATATCCCAGCTCGATTGCGGCGAGTAGCATGTTCTCTATTGCCGCCGAATAATCCTGAACTGCAAAACATTTGTCGCGATACGCTTTGATTCTCTGCGTGAGAACGCAAATAATGGCGGGCGCACTTTCGCCGGCAGGGGGATTGATGACGCGCCGCAGTTTTTCCAAAATGGCAGGGTCGTCAACCGCGATGAGGCTTGTGGTTTGCTTGTTGCAGCCCGATGGCGCGGCTAGCCCTGCCTGCATGATTTTCGTCAAATCTTTCCGTGGCACGGGCAGCGATTTGTATTTTCCGCGATAACTGCGCCTGCGATTTATGGCTTCAATCGTATTCATTCATCCTCTCGATTTCACATTGTGAATATCATTATTGTTCCGCATTGCGACATTCGGTTTTCCAGCTCATCTGATGATATTTCGATGTCGCATCGCGAAAGCCCAATGATTTGTATAAAGCATAGCCTGCTTCCGTTGCCTTGAGTTCCACGACGCTCAATCCCATTTCTGACGCGCCTTCCATCAACATTTTCATGACTTTTCGCGCGTGCCCTTTGTGGCGATATTCGGGCTTTGTAAACACGTTCAAAACAGTTCCGGTTTTTCCGTTGATAAACGCGGGGCTCATCGGCTTTTCAATCACAAGCAAAAGGGCGCAGGAAATTATTTCGCCGCTGTTGTTTGCCACATAGCCGAATATGTTTTTGTTCAGATTGCGCGTAAAATATTCGGGCAAATCGCGCTTGATTTTTTCGAAATCTTTTTCTTCCAATTCGCCGAAATCTTCCGCAAAATAAGCGAGCCTCAATTCCGTCAACTGCGCGACATCTTCTATCGCGGCTTTTGTGTAAATCATTTTCATCTCCCATAAAAAGTCAAGAAGAAAGTTGAAACTTTCTTCTTGACTTTTTACGCACATTCGCAACGCAGTGCTTCGCAACGAGCGCATCGCGCGA
>CAMWIU010000098.1 GCA_947174385.1 uncultured Treponema sp. | reverse complement strand
AACGCCCGTTTAAATTTTAGGCGTTTTTCAAGCAAGGGGGAGGTAATGGGAGGGGCAATGGGAGGGGTGAAAAAGCGGCGTGGGAGGGGTATTTGCGAAGCGACTTGCCTTGGGAGTGAGGGGGAGACTTCCCCCTCTCCCAAATACCTCTTCCACGCTTGGAAAAATTCACTAGACAGAATCGGCATAATATGTTATAATCAATTAAAGATGACAATTTTATGATTTTTGTCATTTTTAATTGTCGGAAAAATTGTGCGCGGCGCAACAAGTTGCTTTACGCGCACGCTGAATATTTTTTGGGAAATAGAAATTTCTTGAAAAATGTTTAATTAGGAGATAAGCAAAAAAGTTGCCTGAAATGTCGTCAACTTTTTTGCTTGACAAGTTCGCGCTACGCTCGAACTTGCATATTTAATTTGTGCGCGGCGCACAAGTGCTTTGCGCGCACGCTAAATAAGTTTTTGAAAAATTGAAATTTTTCAAAAACTTATTTATAGGAGAAACTATGTCAAAAAAATACGCATTTTTGTTTCCGGGTCAAGGAGCGCAAACTCCTGGAATGATTAAAGATGTGGCGCAAGATTTTTCTTCTGCGAAAAAAGTTTTGGACGACGTTTCGAGCATCTCGGGAATCGACGTTCCGAAACTTTTGTGGGAAAGCGACGCGGCGACACTTTCGCGTAGCGACAACAGCCAATTGGCAATCACAGCCGCGTCTCTTGCGATTTGCGCCGTTCTCAAGGAAAAGGGAATCGAGCCTTCCGCCGCGATGGGATTCAGCCTTGGCGAATTTCCGGCCCTTTATATTTCGGGCGTGCTTTCGTTCGAAGATGTCGTGAAAGTTGTCGTGCAGCGCGGAAAAATTATGCAGGAAGTTTGCGAGAAAATCGCAGCCGAAAATCAAGGCCACGCTCCGGGAATGAGCGCGATTCTCGGGCTTCCTCCCGAAAAGGTGATTGAAATTGCTTCGAAAATTCCTGACGCTTATGCCGCAAATTTGAACAGTTCGGTTCAAACTGTAATCAGCGGAACTTTCGACGCTTTGGAAAAAGCCGAAGCCGCCGCAAAGGAAGCGGGCGCGCGAAGGGCAGTTCGGCTCGCTGTGGCAGGTCCGTTCCATTGTCCTTTGATGAGCCTTGCCGCCGAAAAATTCGAGCAGGCGATTTCACCCGTGAAATTCAACGATCCGAAAATCACGCTTTTCAGCAATGTTTCGGGCAAGCAGGAAACGAGCGGAGAAAACGCGAAAAAATCCGCCGTGCTGCATTTGACGAATCCCGTGCGCTGGACGGACGAAGAATCGGTTTTGGCGCAGCTGATTCAGGCTGGAAAATCAAACGGCGAAGAATGGAGCGTGTTCGAGCCAGGCCCGGGGCAAGTTTTGAGCGGACTTTGGGCGAAGACGGAATTGGGCGCGGAGTTAAAATGTGTTCCGCTTAATTCTGCCGAAAGTTTGAAAGCATTGTGATTTTGCGTTTTATCTTGGAGGCATTATGAAATTATTGGAAAACAAAAAGGCGCTCGTAACTGGTTCGAGCAGGGGAATCGGAAAAAAAATCACCGAAATGTTTTTGCAAAACGGCGCGGAAGTTTGGGGCTTGTGCACGAAGCCGAGCGCGAACAAAGACGCTTTGGAAAAATGCGCCGCCGAAAACGGAACTGCGTTTCATGAAATTTACGCCGACGCTTCCAATGCAGAGCAGCTTTCGCAGATTGTAAAAGACGCGCTCAAGGAAGCGGGCGGATTTGATGTTTTGGTGAACAATGCCGGAATCACGAAAGACGGACTTTCTTTCCACATGAAAATGGAAGATTGGAAAAAAGTTTTGGATGTGAACTTGACGGGCGTTTTTGTCACGACGCAAATTGTTTCGAACGACATGATTCACAAAAAGCACGGCTCGATTGTAAATATGACAAGCATCGTCGGTTTGCACGGCGGCGCGGGTCAAGTGAATTATTCGGCGAGCAAGGCCGGCTTGATTGGCTACACAAAAAGTTTGGCGAAGGAAGTGGGCAGCCGCGGAGTTCGCGTGAACGCCGTCGCGCCCGGTTTCATCGATACGGACATGACTCAAGCCGTGGACGAAAAAATTCGCGAGAATTGGATTTCGCAGATTCCGCTTCGCAGGGCTGGCACTGTGGACGACGTGGCGGGCGCGGTGCTTTTTTTGGCGAGCGATTTTTCCACGTACATAAGCGGCCAAGTTCTTGGAGTTGACGGCGGAATGGGTTGTTGAAAAAATCGCAAGCGATTTTTTCAACAACAGTGAATATTTGATAATGAATAGTTATGGAGTTTTTGCTTTGCAAAAACTCCATAAGCAGCCTGTATGGGTTGCGACGCGAAGCCTTGCGGGGTCTTGGGGTGCAACCCCAAGCGGTGCTGGGGAAAGAAAAGGGGTCTGGGGAAAAGGAAACCCCCGCTTCCGAAGTAGAGGGGTTTCTGTTTCCCCAGAAAAGTTCCTCCGCTTTCAAGCGGAAAATGAGGTAAATGATGAGAAGAGTTGTTGTTACTGGAATGGGCGCGGTGACTCCTTTGGGGAATTCGCTTGCGGAAACTTGGACGGCGGTGCGCGCGGGAAAAAGCGGAATTGCGCCGATAACTTATTATGACACTTCTGCGTCGAATATAAAATTTGCTGCGGAAGTGAAAAATTTCAATGCCGAGAATTTCATGGACGCGCAGGCGGCGCGAAAAATGGCGCGTTTTACAAAATATGCCGTGGCTGCCGCGAAGATGGCTTTGGAAGATGCAGCGCTTTTGGACAATGCGCAAGTGCTTGATTCGGCGGCGATTTTTATGGGCGTTGGAATCGGCGGTTTTGAAATCACCGAAAACAATTGTATCAAATGGCACGAATCGGGCGGAAAGCGCGTGAATCCGATGACGATTCCGCAACTCATTCCGAACGAGGCGGCGGGAAATATTTCAATCACTTTTGGAATTCACGGAGCGTGCCACACAATTGCGACCGCGTGTTCAAGCGGAACGGACGCTCTCGGCGACGCGCTCGACTACATCAGGTGCGGAAGGCGCGACGTTGTTCTTGCGGGCGGCGCGGAAAGCACGATCAATGGATTTTGCGTGAGCGCGTTCGATGCTTTGCAGGCGCTTTCACGTTCCCATGTTGACGAGCCTCACAAAGCGTGCAGGCCGTTCGACCGCGATCGCGACGGATTTGTAATGGGCGAGGGAAGCGGCGTTTTGGTTTTGGAAGAATACGAGCACGCGAAAAAACGCGGCGCGAAAATTTATGCGGAACTCGTGGGCTACGGAAGCACGAATGACGGCTACCATTTGACAGCTCCGAATCCCGATGGCATTCAAGGCGCGGCGGCGATGACCGAGGCGATGCGAGATGCTGGCGTTAAGGGCGACGAAATTCAATATTACAATGCGCACGGAACTTCCACGAAAAAGAACGATTCGGGCGAAACGACGATGATAAAAACTGCGTTCGGCGACGCGGCGAAAAAATTGCACATTTCTTCGACAAAAAGCATGACGGGACATTGCCTTGGAGCAACCGGCGCGATCGAAGCGATTTTGACCGTGAAGGCGATTTGCGAAAATTTCGTTCCGCCAACAATCAACTTGGAAAATCCCGACATTGAAGGCGGATGCGATTTGGATTACACGCCGAATGTCGGTTTGGAAACGCAAGTGAATTGCGCGATGAGCGCGACGTTCGGATTTGGCGGACACAACGGCGTTGTAATTTTCAAGAAGATTTAATTATATAGGGGAAAATATGGCAGTTACAAATGACATTGAATCGCTTTTGCCGCATCGCAAGCCTTTTTTGTTCGTGGACGAAATCGTTAGCGCGGACGAAGAAGGCAGCGTGAGCACGCGCAAATTCACTGACGAGGATTTTTTCTTCAAAGGGCATTTTCCGGAATATCCAGTCGTGCCTGGCGTGATTTTGATTGAAACGATGGCGCAGGCAGGCGGCGCTGCTTTGAGCCACCAAAAAAAATTCAAAGACGGAAGCCTTTTCTTTTTGGGAACGGTGGATAAAGTGAAGTTCCGCCACCAAGTTCGCCCGGGCGACACAGTGCGAATGAAAATCAAAAATTTGCGGGTTTCCGAACGAATGGTAAAGCAATCAGGCAAAGCGTTCGTGGGCGAAGAACTCGCCGCCGAAGCCGAGTGGATGTGCCTCGTTGGAAGTGCACAGTAGTGCAATGATTGAAAAAAGCCACACAGTTTTGTGTGGCTTTTTTTAGAATTGAATCTTATTGCTTTGTGAAGATTCCTATGTTTGTAACCATTTTGCCATTTTCGATTTTCTTTGCAGCCACTCTACCCACTTTGAGCTTGATGACATAACCTTTTTTAACAGCCGTCCATGTTATGGCATCTCCAGATTGGTCTTCGCCAGTGCCGTCCGCATTGAAAGTCCACTCATATTTGCTGAGCTTCCAAGTTCCAACAATGGCTGGCTCTTCCGCTTCAGCAACCGCAGTTGATTCACTGTCATTTGTAGTCGCCGTGTCTTCCGCGATTGCGAATGACAAAAGCATAGCAAAAATGACAAAAAAGATAAGTCCTTTTTTCATGACCATCCTCCATAAAAATTATTTATCTTGATGATAACATCATATTATGATTGTGTCAATAAGTTAGGTTGAAAATTATGATAACGTCATACCATTTGTATCATATAAGCTGAACGCAAAGTCACTCTACCAACAATTTTCGCAATGCCGCCTGCGCCGCGTTCTCGCCGTCCATCGCACTTGAAACGATTCCGCCCGAATATCCCGAACCTTCCCCACAAGGATAAAGTCGGGAAATTCCTGCGCATTCGAATGTTTCGCGATTGCGCAAAATTCGAACTGGCGTGCTCGTGCGAGTTTCGATTGCAAGCAGCACGGCTTCTTCGCATATAAATCCGCGCATTTTTTTGTCGAATTCTTTTATCCCTTCTTTGAGGTGTGATGCGATTTGAACGGGAAGCCATTCGTCAAGTCGGCTCGAAACAATTCCAGGCGTGTAGCTCACTTTTGGAAAATCGCGCGAAGGCTTTTCGCGCAAAAAATCTTTTAGCAATTGCGCGGGAGCTTTTTGATAAGGCGGCTCGCCGTGCAAAAAAGTTTCATGTTCAATCCAGCGTCTAAAATATAACGAAGCCAAAGCCGCCGCGTCCGCTTCTTCGGCTTGCTCGAAAAATTTTTGCGGAATGTCTTCGGGTCGCGTTTCCACGACGATTGCCGAATTCGACCATGGCGAATTCCGCTTGGCGCAAGACATTCCGTTTAAAACGATTTGTTCGTTTTCCGTTGCGGAAGGTACGACGAAGCCGCCCGGACACATGCAAAATGTGTACACCCCCCTTCCTTCGACTTGGCTTGTCAAACGATATTCTGCCGCGCCCAAGTTGGAATCGGATTTTCCATGAAATTGAATTTTGTCAATGAGCGTTCTCGGATGTTCAACGCGGACTCCGAGCGCGAATGTTTTTGCTTCAAGAGATTCGCCAGAAATTTTTGCAATCTGTTCATAAATGTCGCAGGCAGAATGACCTGTGGCCAATAAAACCGCGTCGCCAAAAAATTCTTTTTCTTCGTTCGATTCAACTTGAACGGCGCGGATTCCTTTTACGATTTTTTCGCCAGAAAAATTTTCTATCAAAAAATCCACACAGCGCATTCCAAAATAAATTTCCCCTCCCAGCGAAATTATTTTTTCGCGCATCGCATTCACGATTTTCGGAAGCCTGTCCGTGCCGATGTGCGCATGTGAATCAGTGAGAATTTTTTCGTCCGCGCCGAACTCGCAGAAAATGCGCAATATTTTTTCAACGTCGCCGCGCTTCGTGCTTCTGGTAAAAAGTTTTCCGTCGCTGAAAGTTCCGGCTCCTCCCTCGCCAAAGCAATAGTTGCTGTCGCCGTCAACAATGCCGCGCGTGGAAATCTGCGCGATGTCGCGCTTGCGCTCGCTGGTGGCTTTGCCGCGCTCGATTATTACAGGCTGAATTCCGTTTTCCAAAAATCGCAGTGCCGCAAAAAGTCCGGCAGGACCGCTTCCTACAATCAAAACTTTTTTTGCGCCGCAAGAAGTGTCCGCATTTTTCCAAACGATTTTTCGCTCTAGTTTTTCCAGCTCGTTTTTTGTAAACGCTTTGTAGCGCAAAATAAATTTTTGTCTTCCGTGCCGAGCATCAATCGATTTTTTTACGAATTTAAAATCAAAATCTTGAGCGGGAATTTCAATTTTATTTTGCTTCAAAGTTTCGGACAAAGCCGCATGCAATTTTTTTTCGATGATATTTTTTTTGCCTTCTTCATTCGGCTGAATCGTTATCGTCAAATCCAAAATCATAATTTCATTTTAACGATTTGCGCGAATCTGCGCTAGTGGAAATTTTGCGTCCGCGATAAAATTGGCAAGGTGTTTTATGACTTAATTTTTGAAATCACGATTTCTGCGTCGATTCCAGAGATGCCTTTTGTTGGATTGATGAAAATTTTTCCGCCGCGAAATTTCACGCTCAAATTTTTTAGGCGTTTTGACTTTCCGTTTCCATTTTCAAATTCTGAAATATCGATGTCCTTGTCGCTGATTTTTTCGCTGTCAAACAAGATTGCCTCGTCCGGAAAAACATAAGAAAAATCGGCGCGCTTTTTGTCGGCACTGAAATTCACTTCCATGGAATTTTGAGGGTTTTCTTTTTTGAAATTTTCGTAAGCAGAAATCGGCTTTTCGGGAATTTCATTTTCGAACAAAATCCAACCTCGCGCGGTCGCACCTTTTTTTGCATAAATTTTTTTGAGCGAAAGTCCGCTGAGTTGCGCTTCGAGATTCACCGTAACTTCCGATTTCAATCCGCCCATGGATTTCAAAATTTCCTTTACTTCATCGGAAGTGATTTCGCAAAAAGAATAATCGAAATTGTTTGTGCCATCGACAAAAAGTTCGCGACCATCCAACAATTGCGAAATGAATTCGGAAGAAATTTCGACACGCGCTTGCAAATTAAATTCGGAAGTGTTGCAAGAAAAAAAGAAAAGCGAGAAAAATGCAAGCAACGGAAAAATGACTTTTTTCATAGAAAGCATTTTATATGGCAGGTGGAAAAAAGTCAAGGCGGGGAAATCGGGGGAGTGTGTTGCGAATTTTTTCGCGGAACACTTGCGTAGCGTCGCAGGTTTTGCCCGTGCGACTTCGCGAAAAATTATTGTCTAAATTTCTTCCGTGTATGTGCAGTATGGATAGTTCGTGCAGCCAACAAACCAATGTCCCTTGCCTTTTCGCTTGACCAAAAATCCGCCGCATTTGGGGCATTGTTTGGGGCTTTGCAAAATTGTGATGTCGTTCAAAGTGTAGCGGCATTTTGGAAAATTCGAGCAGCCGATAAAATATTTTCCGGCGGCGGAGACTTTGAGCAGGTCGCCGGTCTTGCACAGGGGGCATTTCGTTTTTCCTTCGGCCGAATTCTTGTTCGTGGAAACGAAGCACGTTCTTTCCGATGCGGAGAATTCGCCAAAAAATATTGACGGCGATTTGTTGTCCGTGAGCACGAACGTCCGGTTTTTTGTCCGCGTGATCGCCACATAAAAAAGCCGCCGCTCTTCCGCAAACAAAAATTTTTCGCCGTTCGTCAGGACGTAGTTCAGAATCGCGTCGTCCGTGATTTGGTTCGGAAAGCCGAGCTTGTCATTTTTGAAATTCAAAATCACCACGTTGTCCGCTTCCAGGCCTTTGGATTTGTGCACGGAAAGAAAAGCCATCGGCGTTTCGGGAGAATCGATGTATGCGATTTTTTCTTCGCGCGCCGTGCGGGTTATTCTGAAAAGCCCGGACTTCTTCAAGATTTCAAAGTCATAGTTCGTGCGCCCCAAAAACAGAATCGATTTTTGTTTTCCGAATTCCGCAATTATTTTCTGTATGATTGCATCC
>CAMWIU010000097.1 GCA_947174385.1 uncultured Treponema sp. | reverse complement strand
AAGCGTTACAGAAATTGGCAATAGTGTGTTTAATGGTTGCACATCGCTTGCGAGCATTACGATTTCCGCAAACGTGACGGAAATCGGCGATAGCGCGTTCAGCGGCAGCGGACTTAAGACGGTGACGATTCCGAAAAGCGTAAAGAATATCAGCTACAAAGCGTTCAGTTATTGCAAGTCACTTGAGAGCGTCACGCTTTCAA
Organism: uncultured Treponema sp.; assembly: GCA_947174385.1. Classification (GTDB taxonomy): domain Bacteria; phylum Spirochaetota; class Spirochaetia; order Treponematales; family Treponemataceae; genus Treponema_D. The sequence goes on along the minus strand of CAMWIU010000097.1, from coordinate 8,154 downwards.
GAGGCGTTACAAAAATTGGCTATGGAGCGTTCCAAGACTGCACGTCGCTCAAGAGCGTTACGATTCCACGGAGCGTTACGGAAATTGGCGAGTATGCGTTCTATAAATGCGACAATCTCACCGTCCAGTACGACGGCACAAAGGCGCAGTGGGAGGCAATAAAAAAAAGCTGGAGCGGCAATTATGCTGTCCGCTGTTCTGACGGCGAGTTCAACAAACAAAAGTAGTAGTAATTCACAGCGCACTCCGTCCGCCCCTGCTGGGGAGGGCGGAGTCTCCCTCAAAATTTACCCATTGCATTTTTCCGCGCGAAGTGCTATTATAATTTGCCATGGAAAAAGACGCGAAAAAAATCCAAATACTCGACTCCACTCTGCGCGACGGCGCGCAGGGCGAAGGAATTAGCTTTTCCGTTCAGGACAAAATCCACATCGTGCGCGCGCTCGACGAACTCGGCGTTGACTTCATCGAGGCTGGAAATCCGGGAAGCAATCCCAAGGACATAGAATTCTTTCAAGAGATGAAAAAAATCACGCTCAAAAACTCAAGGCTTTGCGCGTTCGGCTCGACAAGGCGGAAAGACATCAAGCCTTCCGAGGACGCGAACTTGCAGAGCATTTTGGGCGCGGGCACAAAGCACGCCGTGATTTTCGGAAAGACATGGCTTTTCCATGTCACAGAAATTCTTCGAACGACTGCCGAAGAAAATCTCGCGATGATAAAAGATTCCGTGGAATTTCTCGTCCAAAACGGAATGACCGTCCTCTACGATGCGGAGCATTTTTTCACGGGATTCAAAGACAATCCGAAATACGCGCTCGAAACCCTACGCGCGGCGAAGGAAGGCGGCGCGAAAGTCCTTTCGCTTTGCGAGACGAAAGGCGGCGCGCTTTTGAACGAATGCCGCGAAGCCGTAAAAGCCGCGGTCGAAGAGTTCGGCGCGGAATGCACGATCGGAATCCATGCGCACAACGATTCGGGGCTTGCGGTGGCGAACTCGCTCGTGGCGGTGGAAGCCGGCGCGAGGCACGTGCAAGGCGTTCTGCTTGGATTCGGCGAACGCACTGGCAACGCGAATCTTTCCACGATAATTCCCGACCTCCAGCTCAAAATGGGCTACGAATGCATCGACGGCGAAAACTTGAAAAGCCTCACGCCAATCTGCAAGCGGATCGCTTCAATCGCGAACGTTCCGCTGGGTTCTTCCATGCCTTATGTCGGCGCGAACGCTTTCGCCCACAAAGCCGGAATGCACATTGACGCTGTTCTAAAAAATCCCGAGGCGTACGAGCACTCCGAGCCTGAGGCTGTCGGAAACGCGCGCGTCTTTTTGATGAGCGAAGTCGCAGGCCGCTCGATGGTAATCAAGAAAATCCAAAAGTTCATTCCGTCCATCACAAAGGACGATCCCGTGGTAAAGACAATCATGGAGCGAATGAAAGAGCTTGAGGCGCAGGGCTACCAGTTCGAAGGCGCGGAAGGCTCGTTCGAACTTCTCATGCGGAAAATCATAGGAAAATATCAGCCGTTTTTCACGCTGCATTATTATCAGACAAGCGGAATAAATCCGCGCCCCGAAGAAGGCGTGAACGCAATCGCGCAAATCAAAGTGGAAGTTGACGGACAAATCGCAATCACGGCGGGCGAAGGAGACGGCCCTGTGAACGCGCTTGACAAGGCGATGCACCAAGCCCTCTCGCAATTCTATCCAGCCGTGGATCAAATCCGCCTCACGGACTACAAGGTGCGCGTCATCGACGGCAAGGACGGAACGGCGGCGAAAGTGCGCGTTCTCATCGAAAGTTCCGACGGAACGAATTCATGGACGACAATCGGCGTTGGCCCTGACGTAATCGAAGCGTCATGGAAAGCGCTGGTGGATTCGTTCGAATTCAAATTGATAAAAGACATCGAAAGACATTTCACGAAATTGATTTGAATTTCGGAAATTGAAATTTCTTGCGAATATAAATTTAAAGGAGCTAAAGAAAAAATGATAAAAAGTTGCCTAAAATATCGTCAACTTTTTATCATGACAAGTTTCCGTTGGAAACTTGCATATAAAATGTACATTCTCACTCTGTTGCGAATGTACGTAAAAAAAGTCAATCACAATTTTGAAAAATTGCAATTGACTTTTTTTTAGGAGAAACTATGAAAAAGACAATCGCTTTGATTCCGGGCGACGGAATCGGACCTGACGTTGTGAGCGAGGCCGTGAACGTTCTCAATGCCGTGGCAAAAAAATTCGGCCACGAATTTTCCTACACGAACGTCATCGCTGGCGGAAACGCAATCGACAAATTCGGCGAGCCGCTTCCGGCGGAACAATTGAAAATCGCGCTTGATTCGGACGCGGCTTTGCTCGGCGCGCTCGGCGGCCCGAAATGGGACAACGTCGCGCCGGAAATCCGCCCGGAAAAAGGATTGCTCGGCTTGCGCAGCGGAATGAAAGTCTTCGCCAATTTGCGCCCCGCCGTAATGTGGAAGCAGCTCAAGGACGCATGCCCGCTCAAGGACGAAATCACGGGCGACGGAATCGACGTGCTCGTCGTGCGCGAGCTTACGGGCGGAATCTATTTCGGCGAACGCGGCACTTCGCAGGACGGAAAGACCGCTTGGGACACGGAAAAATACACTTGGGCGGAAATCGAGCGAATCGTCCGCATGGGATTTGAATTCGCCAAAAACCGAAAAAAGCATCTCACCGTCGTGGACAAGGCGAACATCCTCAATTCGAGCAGACTTTGGCGCACCGTCGCGGAAAGCGTCCACAAAGAATACAGCGACATCACGCTTGACTTCATGTACATCGACAACGCGACAATGCAAATGGTAAAAAACCCACGCCAGTTCGACGTGATCGCCACGAGCAACATGTTCGGCGACATTCTCACTGACGAGGCGGCGCAGGTCACAGGCTCAATCGGAATGCTCGCTTCGGCTTCAATCGGAGACGGAAGCGGCCCCGGCCTTTACGAGCCGATTCACGGAAGCGCGCCCGACATCGCGGGAAAGGACTTGGCGAATCCGCTCGCCACAATCTTGAGCGCGGCGATGCTTTTGCGCTTCGACTTCAAGCTCGAAGAAGAAGCAAAGGCGATTGAAAACGCCGTGGCTAAAGTGCTGGACGAAGGCTGGCGCACTGGCGACATCGCAGGCTCGCAAAGAGAAGCCTTGAGCGTGCAAGGAAAAATCGTCGGCACGAAAAAAATGGGCGAACTTGTAGTCGAAAGGATTTAGTGGAAAAAGTGCGCGGTGGTTTCGACAAGTTTGCAAAAGCAACCTGCTCAACCACCGCGAATTTCGCTTCCGTAAGGGACTCCAGAAAAAAAAACTTGCCACCCTCTAACTAAACAACTATTAAATATTACCTATTAACTATTCCCCGTCCCTCCCCCGCTTCGTTCGCCGCAAAATCGTCTGCCGCTTACTCTGCCGCTTCGCTTCCAAAATCATGCAGGGCAAGCCCGCTCCAGCAATGGATATGCTGCGACGTGAATTTCAAAAGCGTGTAGTCCGGATCGGAAGGTCCTTTGTGGTAGTACATCAGCCACTTCGCGTGCCAAAATTCATTCTTGACTTTTTCATCGGAAACTTCTTCGACAGTTCCCGTGAGACACGCGCCCTTGAACCGCCCGGGAATGCAAAAATAGACGCACGCTTTTTTCTGCGCCCGAATCTGCGCGACTTTTCGCGATGACGTGTTCGTCGTAAAATACAGCGTAAACGTTTCGCCGTCAAGACGCGCCGCCTTTCCTGCGAGCTTCGGATATTGCTTTTCATTCGCAAGATTTAGGAGCGCGCGAATTTCGGGAAAGCCGTTTTCACCGTGCGTGCCAAGTTGTGCACAAGGCGCTTTCGTGATAATTCTCAAAACATCTGAAATTTTCATTGTCAATTTCCTCCTAATGACGATTTTATTTTTTTGCATAATTTTCGAATTCGGATTTTTTGTCATATTCCGAAAGTTCCTCCGCGGAAATATCGCCGATGTCGTCAAAATTGTAATAGCGGCCATACTCCGCCTGAAATTCGATTATGCAATAATCTTCATCGTCAACGCCTTTCGGATAATATTTTTCATCGCCCTCATTCCAAAGCAAAGCCTTGTGCTCATAATCAAAATGCACTTTGGCCGTGCCCGCAAAACACACCGCCTTAAACGCCTTGCAATCATTGAAATACAAGCAGGCTTTGTTGTTTTTCAGCAACGCCTGAACGTGTTGCGAAGACGTGTTCGTCGAAATGAAATGTCCGCCCAAGCCTTTGTGCCAAGTGCAGAACACTTTCCTTATGCTCGGATTTCCTTTTTTGTCCGAAAAACCCAAATCGGCAAATCCGGATTCTTTTACCAAATTTCCGATTTCATTCAAAGTCATATTTTTCTTTCCTCCTCTTCGAGATTTTTTAAAACTTTTTCAAGTTGCAAATCCAATTTCAAAATTTCCTTTTCGGAAAATCCTTTATAAAAAAGGCGGCTCATTTCGTCCGAAACTTGCCTGTATTTTTTTTCCAGCCGGCGCGCGCTTTTCGTAAGGCGGATGCGAATTTGCCGGCGGTCTTCGGAATCATAACATCTTTTGATATGCCCGAGACTTTCCATTCGATCAAGCATGCCTGTCAAAGTCGTTTTTGCAAGTCCAGTCCTCGCCGCAAGTTCCACGATGGGCAGATTGTCTTCCTGCCACAAAACATAAAGGACGCGTCCTTGCGCGCCGTTGAATTCGTCGATTCCCGATTCCGTCAAAAGCCTTGCAAAAACGCGCCCTTGAATCTGCTTGATTTGTGAAATTAAAAATCCGCCTCTCGTCTCAATCATTTTTATTTCTATATCGCATAGTACTATATAGAACTATTTTTGTCAAGAGAATTTCAGGTTGAAATACGAATTTTAAATTTTAGCATTTTGGCGAATTTTTCTCCGTGGAAATTTCCGCCACCGACTTCTTAAATTCTATATTCATATTGACGAACATTTCAAAATAAGTTATAATATTTTTGTCGCCAAAATCGCGCGACGAATTTAATTTTAACGAAAAAAATTTAAGGTGCGTAATTAAAATGAAAAAAGGCGTTTACAGCATCGGCGGAATCATCATACTGTTGTTTGCGGCGTTTGTGTTTGTTCTTGTTCCGGCTCTCGCGGGGCAATCGGATGCGAGCAGTCTGCCCGAATACGGCAGCTACAACGGCGTTCCAATCAAATTCGAAGAAGGCACGGAATTCTACCAGCTTGCAAACCAAGCCGTGCAGAGAATGCAGCAGCAGGGCTACGATTTCAATCAAGAATACTCGTCGCTCTATTATTCGCTCGCGTTCACGCAGGCTTTCAACCAAGTCGTAGGCCCGATGGCACTGCGCGACATGACGGCGAGTTCGGGCTACATCGTCGGCGAAAAATTGCTCGACCGCGCGCTCATCGAACGCTACTATAATGAAGCGGGAAATTATTCACAGGCGGCGTACAACGCCACTCCCGAAAAAGTAAAGCGCGAAAACCAAACGCGCACCGAAAACGACCTTGAGGCGCAGCGCAGTTACGAAGACTTGTTCGGAACGTTCGCCACATTGGGCAAAGCAAAACTTTATGGACTCAAGGTCTCTTCCGCAGAAATCGAATTCATCCGAAAAATGGGCGAAGATCTCCATGGATTTGAATACGTCACGTTTGACATGCGCCAATATCCCGATGAAAAGACTAAAGAATTTGCCGAAGCGAACAAAGACAAATTCGCAAAATACGATTTGACCGTGATCACGCTCGACGACGAGGCGAAAGCGAAAGATGTTCTCAAGCGGCTTTCGAATTCCGAAATCACTTTCGATGACGCAGTTACGAGTTATTCGACGAAAATTCTCGGAAACAGCGACACAGGAAAAATCACGCAGAATCGCCGCCACCAAATCGCGGAGCAATTCAAGGATGAAGCCGCGCTGGAAAAGGTGCTCGCGCTTTCTTCGGGCGGCACAAGCGAAGCCGTGGAATTGAACAACGGCTGGGCGATTTTTCGATGCGACGGAGAAGCCGTTCCGTGCGACACAGAAGACGCGGACGAACTGCGCGTCGTGAGCGGCTACATTTTCTCGCACGAAAAAGGACTTGTGGAAGACTACTACAACGCAATCGCGAACGACTTCATCGCGGCGGCGGCCACTTCGGATTTTGACGAGGCGCGCTCGAAGTTCGAAAAGGCGAAAGGCACGATCGCGCCTTTCGCGCTCAACTACAACAACACGACTCTCGTGGGTCGTTCGTCGCTTGGCGACACGGCGGAATTGAGCGGAGCCACAACGAACGAGAATTTCCTGAAAAGCGCGTTCTCGCTGAAGCAAGGCGAAATTTCCGCGCCGCTCGTCCTTTCGTCCTCGAACAACATAGTCGTCCTGCGCTGCACTGAAATCGAAAAAGGCGGCACTTCGGCAGAAGACGCGCCGCGCTTGATTGGCGATGAAATTACGAACGCGGATGCAGTCGTCGTGAATTCTGCGATTCAGGCAAGCCCGAAAATCAAATCCAATTCAGGCGAATTCATGGCGAAACTTACCGGACAAAATTAAGCCGTGCCGGAAAACTATTTTCAAAAAAACGCGCACACGGAAAATCCGATTTTGACAAAGGCAGCCGCTTCCGCTGGCAACGGCGGAACGGAAGCCTACACTGTCCAATACAAAAACCGTTTTCTTTATTCGAAATACAATCCAGAAAAAAACATAATTTCCGCCATCGAAAAAACCGAGATTCTTCCCGGCACTTTGGTAATAATTTTTTCGCCGTGCCTTTTTTACGGAATTGAAACGCTCGCAAAAAAATGCGGCGCGGAATTGGGAAAAAGCGTTTTCATAATCGCAGTCGAAGCCGAAGAAAAATTAAGGCAATTTTCGCTCGAACAAAATTCACGGCTTGAAAACCTTCCAAAAGGCGCGTTGCAATTTTTTCCGAACGACGCTTTGGACACGCAAGGAATAAATTTATTTTTGCAAGAACTTTCATCTTCATACAGAAAAAAAATCGCTGGACTTTCTCTTCCCCCTCCCGGAATTTTCCGGCGCGCGATTCGATTCGATTTCAGCGGCGGCGTTTTTTTTCACGCGGATTTTTACGCGCAATTTTTCGCGCTTTCGCAAAACGCTATCGCGCAATTTTGGAAAAATCGCCTCACGCTCGTAAAATTGGGAAGGCTTTTTTGCAAGAACATTTTCAAAAACTTGCCACTCGCCGCAAGCGGAATTCCTTTCGAACGCTTGGAGAAAAAAATCGAAATGCCGATTTTGGTTTTGGGCGCGGGCGAAAGCCTTGAAAAAACAATTTTGGAATTGAAAGAACTTGGCGAAAAAATCGAAGGCATTTTCATCATCGCGGTGGACGCGGCTCTCGCGCCTCTGCTTTCGGCGGGCATAAAAATCGACGCAGTCGTAGCGAACGAAGCGCAAATCGCAATCGAAAAGGCGTACATCGGAACGAAGGGCGCGGCGGCGTTTTTGCGAAAAAAGCCGATTCTTTTTTGCGACCTTGTTTCGCGCCACACGATTCCACGAATCACAGGATTTCCGCCGTGCTTTTTTTTCAGCGAATTCGAAAAGAATAATTTTTGCGCGAAACTCGAAGAATGCGGAATTTTGCCTCGGAAGATTCCGCCGCTCGGCTCGGTGGGATTGAGCGCGGCTTACATTGCGACACTTTTGCGAAAGGACGACGGCGTTCCGATTTTCGTTTCAGGGCTAGACTTTTCATTTTCGTGTGGAAAGACGCATGCGAACGGAACGATGGCGCACAAATCAAGGCTCTTGCAGCATTGCCACACCATGCCTTGCGAAAATTACGCGGCGACATTTTCACATGGCGCGGAAAAAATTTTCGGAAAAAATGGAAAGCGCGTTTTTACGACGAAAAATCTTTCGGGCTACGCCACGCTTTTCCAAAGCTTTTTTTCATCGGCAAAAAATATTTTTGACTGCGGCGAAGAAGGCTTGGACTTGGGAATTGCGCGCGCAAATTTAATTCCGAGCGGCAAAAATGTAGTTTATGGTGAACATCAAAATTTGGGGGACGAAACAAACGAACGGAACAACTATGCCAGTGATTTTTTGGTAGGAGATAAGCGCGCGCTTTTGGCTTTGGCGGACATTCTTTCAAACGGCGAAAATGCACAA
>CAMWIU010000096.1 GCA_947174385.1 uncultured Treponema sp. | reverse complement strand
CCCCTTGAGTTCAACCTTAGCCATTTGATGCCTCCTAAAATTATAATATTACTAATAATTTAAGTCATTGCGGAAGATTTGTCAAACGTTTTTTTAAGAAATTTCCGATTTTTTTTCAGAAGCCCCTTACGGAAGCGAAACGGTGCAGATGCTAGCCCCAGCGGAAGTGAATATTTCCGTTCCTCAATGCAATGAAACCGGCATCGCAAAAAGTTCGCGTCTATTCCAAATCCTCAAGTCCGTACAATTTTCCGCGAGAAAGCATTCCCGTCTTGAGCGCGTCGTCCAAGGATTTTAGCACGCGGACCGCTCCCATTGCGAATCCTTCGCGGCTTCGGGCGGTGTGGCGGATTTCAATTGTGTCGGCAGGTCCGTCGAAAATCACGCTGTGAGTTCCCGGAACGCTTCCGCATCTTGTGGAAGAAACGTGGAGCGCGTTTTTTTGCGGCCTTTCGTGGAATGCGTCCGCTTCGATTTCCGTCTTTTTGGAAGTGTTCGCCAAAATGCGCCGCGCGATTTCCAAGGCTGTGCCGCTCGGACTGTCGGCTTTTTGGTTGTGATGCATTTCCCAAGTGGCGATGTCGTATTCGGAAAAAGGCTCGAGGATTTTCACGGCTTCTTCGACGATTCGGAAGAACATGTTCACGCCTGTCGAAAAATTCGACGAGCGCAAAACTGTGCCGCCGGTCTTTGCCGCCAAATCCGCGATTTCGTTTTCATTCTGCGTCCAGCCAGTCGTTCCTACGACAAGCGGAATTCCAAGCGGAACTAGCGCGCGAAGATTTTCCATCACGACGGCGGGATTCGTGAATTCGATTACTCCGTCCGCGCCGCTTCCTTTTACCGCGCGCGCCAATTCAGCGGAATCCGCGTTCTTCACGTCCGCGTCGGGCGCGAAAGGGTCGATGGTGACCACGACTTCGTTTCCCAAATTTTCGGCGGCGGCTTTCAGCAAGTGCCCCATCTTTCCATAACCGACCAAAGCAATTTTCATTTTTTTTCTCCTAATTAATATGCAAGTTTTCAACGGAAACTTGACATGATAAAAGTGCCGCGCGAGTTTTAATTTGCTCGCGAAACAAACAAAATTGTGAATATATGAACATGTATTCATTTGTTTATATGTTCACATATCGCACTTTGCAAAATGCGATTTCATTTTTCAAAAAATTCCGCATGGAGAGTCCGCACGGCGGTGTCGCACTGCTCGTCGTCCACGACGATGCTCACGTTCACTTTGCTCGCGCCTTGCGAAATCATTTGCGCGTTTATTCCCGCTTCGGAAAGTGCCGAAAGTCCGCGCGAAAGAATTCCGCTCGCCTTCGATGAATCGCAGATTATGCTTACGATTGACTTACCGCTGCGAAGTCCAACTTGCGCCACGCGCGAGAGGTCTTCCACAAGTCCGCTCAAATCCGACTTCGTGTTCACGGTGAGCGAAACCGAAACTTCCGACGTGGCAATCAAGTCCACCGAAACTTCCCATTTTAAAAACTGATTGAAAATGTGCGCCAAAAATCCTGCCGCGCCGAGCATTCCCGCGCTCACGATGTCAATCAAAGTGACATGCTTCACCGAAGTGATCGCGCAGACTTCCGCTCTCTCGCTCGAATGCTCCTTTACGATGATCGAGCCTTCGCTTTTTATATTGTAGGAATTTTTTACGCGGACAGGAACGCCGCTTTTAAGGCAAGGCTTCATCGAGCGCGGATGCAAAACCTGCGCGCCGAACATCGCAAGTTCTTGCGCCTCTTCATATGTCACTTCGGGAACAGTTCTCGCCGCCGCGCAAATCCTCGGATCTGCGGTCATGATTCCGTCAACGTCTTTCCAAGTTTGGATTTCCTTTACGCCCAAAGCTGCGCCGATTATGGTCGCGCTCAAATCCGAGCCGCCGCGTCCGAGCGTCGTGATTTCGCCTTTTTTGTCTTTCGCGATGAATCCCGTGACAATCGGAATTTCGCCGCACGAGCCTTCGCTGTAGGATTTCAACGCCTGTGGAATTGCCTGCCAAACTTCGTCCAAGAGTTCGGCCTTGGTGAAATTGCTGTCGCTTGTGATTCCAATGTCCCATGCGTCGAAGAACGCCGCGCCGATTCCGAGCGTTTTCAAATAAGTCGCCATTATCCGAACGCTCATCCGCTCGCCGAACGAAACAAGGTAGTCGCGCGTGCGTTTCGTCAATTCACGTATCATCGAAATGCCCGTGAGAAGCTGCTTCAATTCCGCAAGCAGGTTTTCCACGCATGCGAAATCGATTCCCAATTCCTGCGCGGTTTTTCGGTGAAGATTTTCTATTTCGCTGATTTCGATTTTTCCGCCCAAAGCGCAATCCGCAGCATCAAGCAAAAAGTCCGTCGTGTCGCCCATCGCTGAAAGCACGACCACGGGACGTTCGTTTTCGTAAGCGCGGATTATTTCCGCCACGCGCCGGATTCTCTCCGCGTTCGCCACGGAAGAGCCGCCGAATTTCATAACTATCATAATTGTATGATAACGGAAATTTGTTTTTTGTGCAATGCGTCGCAAATCAGAGATTTGCTTACCGAGTTTCGCAAGCGAAACTCCTGGGCAACCGCCGCGCGAAACGCTGTTCTGAAAAAGAGTTTTTCCTTAATTATAATTGAACTTTTTTTTCAAATGTGATATAATTTTTAGATAATCACAACCAAAACTTTCGGAGGCAAAAATGATTTCTTGGGAAAATCTTGACACTCTTTCAAGCTATAAAAAATTGCAGTCGCTCAAAAACGCGGTCTCGCTAAAAGACGTTATTGCAGGAGACGCGGGAGCCGCCCGCGTAAAAAAATATTCCGTGCCGATGGCGGCAGGACTTTCGTTCAACTACGCGGCGCGCCAAGTGAACGATCAGGTTTTGCAAGTGCTTTCCGAACTCGCAAGCGAAGCGCAGCTCGCGCAGAAATTCGAGGCTCTTTACAACGGCGAAGTTATCAACACGGGCGAAAATCGAATGGTGCTCCATCACCTTTTGCGCGGACAGCTCGGCGGCAAAGTGGAAGCCGAAGGAAGCGACAAGCGTGAATTTTATTTGAACGAGCAAAAGCGAATCGCGGATTTCGCGCAGCAAATCCATTCGGGAAAAATCACGAACGAAAAAGGCGAAAAGTTCACGACAGTCTGCCAAATCGGAATCGGCGGAAGCGACCTCGGTCCGCGCGCGATGTACCTCGCCTTGGAAAATTGGGCGAAGACGAAGAATAAATTTTTTATGGACGCGCATTTCATTTCGAACGTCGATCCGGACGATGCGACAGCGGTCTTGAAATCAATTGACATTTCAAAAACGATTTTCATCCTCGTTTCAAAAAGCGGCACGACGCTTGAAACTTTGACGAACGAGGCTTTCGTAAAGGACGCGCTCAAAAAGGCGAGCCTCGACGTTTCAAAGCACATGATTGCCGTAACGAGCCAGACAAGCCCGCTCGCGCACAACAGCGACTACATGCAGGCGTTCTACATGGACGACTTCATCGGCGGACGATATTCTTCAACGAGCGGAGTTGGCGGCGCGGTGCTTTCGCTCGCATTCGGCGCGGACGTGTTCGCGGAATTTTTGGAAGGAGCGGCGGAAGCGGACAAATCCGCAGCCCAAAGCGACATCCTCAAAAACGCCGCGATGCTCGACGCGCTCATCGGGCTTTACGAGCGCAACGTTCAGGGCTATCCTTCCACGGCGATCCTCCCATACTCTCAGGCATTGAGCCGATTTCCCGCGCATCTCCAGCAGCTCGACATGGAATCAAACGGAAAGAGCGTGAATCGTTTCGGAAAGAAAATCGACTACGTTACAGGCCCTGTGATTTTCGGCGAGCCAGGCACGAACGGGCAGCATTCGTTCTATCAGCTTTTGCATCAGGGAACGGACGCGATTCCGCTCCAATTCATCGCGTTCAAGGAAAATCAAGCCGAAAACGACGTCGTTATTCAAGATTCGACGAGCCAGCAAAAACTCTGCGCGAACGTCGTGGCGCAAATCATCGCATTCGCGCTCGGCAAGGACGATTCCAATCCGAACAAATTTTTCGCGGGCGAACGTCCGTCAAGCCTGATTTGGGGAGAACGGCTCACGCCGAAATCGCTCGGCGCGTTGCTCGCCCACTACGAGAACAAAGTGATGTTCCAAGGATTTTTGTGGAACGTCAATTCGTTCGACCAAGAAGGCGTGCAGCTCGGAAAGACGCTCGCAAAGAACGTGCTCGCAAAGAACACGCAAGGCGCGCTCGCCGAATACGCAAAAATTTTCGGCCTGTAATTTTTATGCCGGGCACAAAAGATTTGCCCCTTGGTTCTGAAAAAATTTCCTCGCTCATGCTGCGCCTTTCGCTTCCCGCGATTTTGGCGCAGGTCGTGAGCATTCTCTACAACATCGTTGATAGAATCTACATCGGGCACATACAAAGCGCGTCGAGCCTCGCACTCACGGGGCTTGGCGTGTGCCTGCCGGTAATAATGCTCGTAAGCGCGTTCAGTTTTTTCGCAGGAACAGGAGGCGCACCGCTTGCCGCGATCGAGCTTGGAAAAACCGAGCATGACGAAGCCGCGTTAAAAAACGCCGAAAGCATTTTGGGCAATGCCTTCATTTTGCTCGTGGCATTTTCAATCGTCTTGGGCGGGGCGTTTTTCGTTTTCAGAAAGCCGATTCTCGTGGCGTTCGGCGCGAGCCGCGCGACACTCCCCTACGCTTCTGACTACCTTGAAACATATTTGTGTGGAACAATTTTCGTCCTCATCGCGCTGGGATTGAATCCGTTCATCTCGTGCCAAGGACACGCCCGCACCGCGATGGTTTCCACGCTGATTGGCGCGATCTTGAACATCGCTCTCGACCCGATTTTCATTTTCACTTTGGGAATGGGAGTGCAAGGAGCTGCGGTGGCGACGATAATTTCGCAGGCCGCGAGCGCGGCGTGGATTTTGATTTTCCTTTCATCGAAAAAAAGCGCGATTCGCTTAAGAGCAGAAATTCTGAAATTCAAATTCGAGACAGTGAAAAAAATTTCGTCGCTCGGAATTTCGCCATTCATAATGAGCGCGACGGAAAGCGCGATTTTCGTCGCGCTCAATTCAGGGCTTCAAAAATTCGGCGGCGACAATTACGTCGGCGCGATGACGATAATGCAAAGCCTAATGCAATTGGGCTTCGTTCCAGTCCAAGGCTTCACGGACGGCACAAGCCCAATCATCAGCTACAATTTCGGCGCGAAAAAATTCGCCCGCGTAAAAAAAACAATCCGCATGATGACGGCAATCTCATTTTCCACGACGGTAATTTTCGCGATTTTGCTGAACGCTTTCCGAACACAGGCGACGGCGATTTTCACAGAAAACGCGGAATTGGTTTTTCTCGTGGAAAAATTGCTTCCGATATATTTCGGCGCGTTTTGGATTTTCGGAATCCAAATGTCGGCGCAAAGAACTTTCGTTTCGCTCGGAAAGGCGGGCACTTCGGTTTTCATCGCGCTTTTGCGGAAAGTCATTCTGCTGATTCCGCTCGCGCTTATTCTGCCGAATTATTTTGGCGTGATGGGAATTTTTTGGGCGGAGCCAATCGCGTCAACTTTGTCCGCGCTCACATCGGGCATAATTTTGATTTTGGTTTACAGGAAAATTTAATTTAGAGGCTCGTCAATTTTTGGCTCGCAGAGAATCCAACTCATCCGCCGATTACGAACGCGGCTTGGACCGTAAACGCGCGGCTTTTGTCCGCGATGTCGAGCGGTGCGGCTTCCCTTCTGAACGAGCCGAACGCGCTTTCGCAGCAAGTGCAGTTTTTTGCGACGACTATGTTTTCTTCAAGAACGCCGATTTTTTCCAAGACGGCAAGATTCGCGCGCTTAAGCGAAAGCATGAATTTTTCGCCATCCTTCCCATCGATTTTTTTCACGCAGCCTGCTCCGAACTCATCGGTGAAAAATTTGGCGCGCGCTTTGTCCACGGCGTAGCAGCAGTCCTTTATGTGCGCTCCGATGGCGACCAAAATGTTTTTTTCGTTTGCGCCATAATTTTTTTTGGCGAGCGAAATCGCGTCCGCAATGATGCCAGTTCCTTTCCAGCCCGAATGGACGATGCCAAACGCGCGGCTTTCGGTGTCATAGAAATAAATCGGAATGCAGTCCGCAACGGTGACAACGGGAATGAGGTTTCGGTTGCGCGTTATCATTCCGTCGCCTTGCTTTCCGAAAGTTTCATCGCCGCTTTTCAAGTCGTAGACAATTTTCGAATGAATGAGTTCCAAGGGAACGATTTTCTTCGCGGCGGAATTTGAAGCGCGTTCGTTTTCTGCCAATTTTTTCAAAAATGCGTCGCGGTGCGGATTCTCTTCGTTCCAGCGAAACCGCATCGAGCCTGCCGCCAAAAGCGACATACCCAATAGGGGTACGGGGTATAACTCATCGCACAGTGAATTTTCAAAAAATGGCTTTCCGTTTTTGTAGAACGGAAGAAGCACAAAGTCGCGGCTTTTTGCCAAAGAATCCTTTAGAATATCAACATGCAAAATCAAATTTTCGCCGCCTTTGGAATGCCTATCTCGATTCGATCGGAACATCAATCTGCTCGAGTTCCTTTAATATGGAGAACGCAGATTCGAACAGCCTTTGGCTTTCAAGAACTTTCGCGCGAAATTCGGCATTGTCGCCTCCACGAATTGAAGCCAAATTGGAAATGCCTTCGTACACGGAATCCCTTTTTTCGCCGAAAACTCCGTCCAAAATTTTTTTCATCGATCGCACGCAAGAGCAGAACGTGTCTCGGATTTTTTGCACTTTCGTTTCGTTCTCCGCCATCAACGAATCAATCTTGGACTGGGCTGGAAGCGTCCGCAAATGGTCGGCGGCGAGCTTGTCAAAAACAAGCCCGGTCTGTCCTGTACGCGAAAGGCTTTCGGCCATATCATACATCGCGCTAGAAGCCTCGTCCAGCGAGTTCAAGATTTCAGAAAATTCAACCTTGTTTTCCTTATTGACGAACTGTCCTTCCAGCAAAAGCGTTTTGAGCGGCGCGCTCGCGGAATGCATTTTCTTCGAAACGAACCAAAACAAAAATCCCGCAGTGTTTTCAAAGCGAAACGGAATTCCGCCCCACATTTCCGCCCAAGGACGCTCAGGCAAAAGCGGGATGTCGTCGATTTTGAAATTCTCGAGAAGTTCCATGGACATTTGGCTCTTCCGTTTGGCGCGAATCCAGCGTTTCCATTGCTGCTCGAAAAGCCGCTTCCATTGTTCCTTGAATTTCACGAACCAATCTTCCGCTCCCGAAAATTGCTCAGGCTGCCACTGGATGTTTTTGAAAACAACCTTGTTCACAAGCCTA
Source organism: uncultured Treponema sp. (assembly GCA_947174385.1). Lineage (GTDB taxonomy): Bacteria > Spirochaetota > Spirochaetia > Treponematales > Treponemataceae > Treponema_D. The sequence goes on along the minus strand of CAMWIU010000096.1, from coordinate 1,217 downwards.
AGCGGAACAGTCGTTATGAATTCGTGAATTATCGCGATGAACGAACTGGCTTTGTCCATAAATTCCTTGGCGCGCGAATCGTCATCCGTGGCGGCACTGCTGGACACAACGATTTCCTTGGCAGAAAAAAGATAAATCGATTCCAAAGCCTCGGACGGAATTTTTTTTCCGTTGCAAAGAATTCTTGCGAACGCATTGAGTTCCGCGCTGACAGTCTCGAATCGAGCCACCTGCGAATTCGTGATTGTCCCCGAAAATCCAGAAATGAAACGATCGAACGGAAGTTTTACAAACTGCGAAAGCCATTCCACGGAAACGGCGCACTGATAAAGTTCCGCTCGATTATCGGCGGGAATTCCTTTTAGCACGTCGTCCATTTTGCGCAGGAGAGAAGAACGCAGTTCGTTCGTAACCTCGCGATCAAGCGGAAGACTGTTTGGATCAACTTCGACATTCATCCTTTGCGTAACATCGGGCACAAGAAACGATCCGAGATAGACATAGAACGCGCCTGGATTCAAATTGATTTCATTGAGATAAGGCTTGAAAAAATCCGCCGCCTTTTTCAATTCGACGAGCTTTTCGTAGAAAACGCCCAGCAAAAGTTTGTCGCGAAAATCCAGCAATCCCGGGAATTCATGATTCAGTCTTCTATAAAGCGACATAACTCTGTCGGTGTTGTAAATTTCTTCGCTAGGCGTGGAAGAGAAAACAGAGCGCAACCACAGAATAAAACGATATATTATGGATTCGCCCCGCAACCTTTCTTCAAGGCGCACGCCTTCGCCATCAAGTTCCGAATTTTTTTTCGACTCGAAGTCGTTTTTTTCGGAATCGCCCTCAAGCGGCCGCATTTTCGAAAGAAGTTGCGCGCGCTCGTTCGGAGTCATCTGCGAGACAAGGTTGTCGAAAGTTGTCTTTTCGTTGGCTTTCATCTCTTATTCATCGGCATTTTTGCCGAAAGAAATTAAAGGAACGTTTAAAATTGTCGCTGAAATATCGCCCATTATTCAGACAAAAGTACAATACTGTCCATTTTATCAGCATTCCGTAGCATAGAATAATGGGCATGAAATGGAAAAAATTGCTCTGTTTTGCCGTGGTCGCGCTTGCTTCGTATGCGTTCGGCGCAGAAATTACGTCGGTGCGGTTCTCCGGGCTAAAGCGGACACGGGAATCATATATGCAGAAAGTGCTCGCGCAGTTTGTTGGCGCGG
>CAMWIU010000095.1 GCA_947174385.1 uncultured Treponema sp. | reverse complement strand
CCGCCCTCGCGCTTTGCGCCGTCCTGTTCTGCTCGTGCGGCACGAAAGAAGAACTCTTTGAAAGCTACGACAGCTGCTTTGTTGAGATTCCGAACGGATATGCGTCGTTCACGCTCACGCCCGACACGCAAAGCCTGATGCTCTACGGTGAGGTGTACGAATATTCATTTGTTTCTGGGGGGGTGATGATTTCGTTTTCTTGCCCTGTAGAAGATGCTTACTATGATTGGTACATCACGCGTCTAGAAGGTTCCGAAATTCTTTCGGACAAACAGAAGAATGGTGAGTACCGTTGGCACACACAAGACATTGCTTTCTTCATAACAAACTCGGATGATTGTGTATTTTACAAAGATGTCAGGGAGTCTATGAAATCATGTTCCTACCGCATACACCTGTGGGTGAGAGTAGGAGAACAGCGTTTTTATGATAGCGCAGTGCTAGCCTTTCATGCACTTGACTGAAGTGCAAAAGAGGGAATTTCAAACTGGTAACTAAAATTATGTCGCCAGTTTTGACAATGGTTCGCGTTGCGAACTTTTATATCTGCTAGTTTCGCATGAAAGATTCATCGCGAGACAGCGAAAAAGGTCAAACAGGAAATGAAAATTTCCTTTGTAATTTTTTGAGGAGGTTCTTATGAACTTTAAAAGATTGCGCGGCATTGCGACCGTAGCATTCACCACGATTGCCGCCGCGCTGCTTGCCGGCTGCATGAACTCGATGGCGGGAAGCGTTGACAGCAGTTCTAGAATGGCGACGCTCCAGTTGTCTGCGACGGGAATTCCGAACGACTACGACATAGCGTTCGAAAATTCATATCCGACAGCACGCTCTATTACGCCGGATAATCCGTACAAGCCTAACGATACTACGCTGACGTTCTATCTGTCGGGAAAGAGCACAACCGGAAAGACACTTGCTGATACGAAAGTTGAACTTGTAGAGAAAACGCCAGGTACTGGTGTATATGGATTCGTTGGCAAAGTCACGCTTCCTTCTATGATATGGGATTTGGAACTCACAGCGTACACAGACTACCCATCAAAACCAGTACTCCATGGATATAGTTGGGTTGACCTGCGTAACGGAAGCGGTACGACATCATTCACGCTTTCTCCCGAAAACCTTCGTACGCCGGGCAGCGTAAAAATTACGGGAGGATTCTATTCTAATGACAACGTTGATTCGTATACTATTGGAATATACAAAAAAGATTCTCCTGGTGAGTCCGTTGATGTAGTAGAAGTTACGACTGTTACCCCCGATGCTTCAGGAATAGTGGATTTTGACTACGACAAATCATCGATTGATCCGAAAAACTATTTTTTCAGAATAATTACCAAAAAGGGTGCTATGATAACTGGTTCGTTCATTGACACGCTCATTGTTGACGCAGGAAACGCACTTGTGCGTGATCTTGGAACGCTTAACTTTGTGAACAAAAAGCCAGGTGAGCCGACAGATTTTACCGCGAGCCTTAAAGACGGCTCTGAAAGCACGGACGGAACTTACCTTGTAAAGCTCGGCTGGGCAAGTGGCGGTGGCGAAACGAACTTTGAGGTTGAACTTACGGAATATGCCGCTGATGGAACAGGGACAGACACTGGTACTAAGAAAATCTACGGTATGCCGGCTTTGGCAAGTGCTGATGAAGAGATTATATATTTCCGCTCCTCGGATATATGGGCAGGCGAAGGCGGCGCAATGACCTATGGAGACACAGAAACGTATTTCAAACTGAAACTCGGCGTTGTATACGAAGTGCGCATCCGTGCTCGCAATTCCTTTGGTGTATCGAATTGGGTGGAGCGCGAACCGCTTTTGACCGCACCTGCAGGATTTACGCCATACGGAGCGGAAAAAATCAACCGTATGAAAATCGAGTACGACTTGAACGGTGGAACACTTGAAATTTATAACGCAACTTCAAATAATCATAAACTTATACCAGAATTGTACACCGAATACAAAACTTGGAAAGGCACTGATTTGGATCTTCTTGCAATCGACAATGATACTACAGCAGCCAACCATCTTAAAAAAGGCTCAACTCCGTTTGATACATGGGTGGATTCTAGTGGAAATGAGGTGCTGGCGGCAGACTACAAGAACCTTTCGGTGAAGGCATCTTTCGATCCTTCGCTTGAAGCGTCCATTGAAATGAAACCTGAGCCACAAGATGTTTTGAGGTCAGACATAACGGTAACTTATGGAAAGTCAAATGCTCTAACGGCTAACTCTGTAAACGTAAGTACTCCCGGAACGTATGAAGTTCCAAAAAAGATAGACGGAGATGACATGTTCCTCAGAATCGTACTGGATGCCTCGACAACTGAATATAAGAACATAAAGTTTAAACTGATGTACATTGAGCAAAGCGAAATTACAATGAGCCTTACGCATGAAGACGCCAATAATAATTCATGTGTAATTCCGCTTGACTCGTATACAGGAATTATTAAGGTTTTAGTTATGGCAGATACTACAACTAATGTTAGCCAGACGCTCATATTCGACTTGCAATAGTAACACCCTTTAAAATGCACAGCCTGCAACGGTGGCGCATTTTTGCCCGCGTGGCGGAACGTTGTTCCGCTTCGCGGGCTTTTTTTTCGGGCAATGCCGCCCTTTCACGAAGCCTTCCTGTCCGAGGCTCTCGAGGTGTCCTATATCCTCGCCATGAGCGCGTCCTGTAAAATCTGCGAGCAGTTGAAATGCCGTTTGTCCGCGATGTTCGACAACCACAAAGGCAAAGAAACGTTTTTCCTGACCGACTTCGTGTCGGTCACCGCGCGGTATTTCAGGGTGTCGGCATTGATGAGCGAAAGTTCCTCGTCATTTCCGCAAGAGATTTTCGCCTGTTGCGTTGGCTCTGGAATCGGCAAGCCCTCGTCTTCCGCCACGCACAGCCACGCCGCCATCGCGTCTGTCATTTGCTCTATGGCATCCGACAAGTCTTTGCCGGTCGTTATGCAGCCGTTGAGGTCGGGAACTCTCGCGTAGACCTTGCCGTCCTTTTCCGTAAAAACCGCCGTATAGGTGTATTTCATCTTCGATCTCCCTTTATGATACGCATCTTTACACAAAAGTGCAAGCGTTGTTCGTGCGGAACGTTTTATAGCTTTATGCTCGCGCTGGAAACTTCGTTGCGAATGCGTCGGGGTATGTTGATTTGGGATCTTTTGGCGATTCGCTCAATTCCCTTTAGAAAATCCGTCCAAAACATACAGTGATTCGGGCAAATTCATACAGTGTTTTCGTCCGAAAGATACAGTGTTTCGGCTTGGAACATACAGTGATTCGGACCCAAACATACAGTGTTTTAGGCCCCAAAGATACAGTGTTTGGGATCTAAACATACAGTGTTTGGGTCCCAAAGATACAGTGATTTGGGCCGAAATATGCCCTGTTTTGACCCGAAAGATACAGTGTTTTGAACCCAAAGATACAGTGTTTCCGTCAAGTCTCCTGCTGTTTTCCCCGCCCGCGCATGGCGGAAAAAGGCGAAAATTCCTAAAAAAATTTGCAAATTTTTTTTTAACGCGGAAAAAGTTTTTATATAGTTATATGGCGCTAAAACTGGTAAAAAGAGTTGGTAAGTTTCTTATGTATCAGCCCTTTTCCAAGTTCTTTGACATTTTTAGAGAAGGCTGACGTTTATTAAAAAAATAAACTATATTAAATCTTAAACTATTGAGGAGGTAAATAATGAACTATCGTTCGTTGTTTCGTACAAATCCCCAGGATAAAAAAGATCCTGGAAAATACTATCCCTATCCTGTCTATGAAAAGACAATCGGGTTGAATGATTTCGTAAAAGAAATCTCACATGCGACGTCGTTGACTCCAACAGACGTTCGTGCTGCCATCACAGAAATCGTCGAGATTTTCCATAGGTATCTCGTCCGTGGCCACAAAGTCAAACTCAATGGCGTAGGAACTTTTAAAGTTTCCTTTAAAGGTGACGGTGCTGCCAAGTCCGAAGACCTGACTGCCTCTAACATCGACAGATCGACTATTAAAGTCACATTTGTCGCCGATGCCCCTTTGAACCAAGAGATGAAAAACGAAGTCTCTTTTTCAAAGATTTCATAAAAATAATGAGTTTCTGAAAGAGACTCAAAGTCGAAATTGACGACGATTTACCAGTCGTCAATTCAAAACATTTTATAGAGAAAACGTCAGCCCTCTAAAAATTGTCATATTTCGCCGTCCTTTTTCGGGAGGCATCGTTCCGTGATTTTTTTTCAATATATTATGAAAATTCTCTTGTGCTTGTTAAAAAGTTATGATATAATGCTTTAGCGTCGGCACTGTTTTTACGGTGCGGACGTTACTTTTTTTATTTGGTGGAAACATGAGCATTAAAAACACTGACATTTTTGGGCGAAAGGTGTTCTTTGTTGCGCCTGACAGTTCGCTCGTTCCCATGTCATTCATGGAAGATTTCTGTACGCTTGGCTATGAGTCGCACATTTTGAGCCGAGGCGACGGATCTTTGACGGAGAACATCGACATCGTTATAAGTCATTTTCCTGACGCGCTTCTGTATGTCAATATCGATGCGAACGTATCGGGCATAGGCTGGCTTCAGTTTGTGCGCAAGATACGGCAGCAAAATCCTGATATTCTTGTGGGCGTGATTTTTTCCGCGCCCCATCAAGAGCGGATTCATCATGTGGAGAATGAATTCGGAAACGACGTGAGTCCTTTGGCTGGCTGCGTCGCGCTCGCTCCCGGCGAAAGCGAGGAAAATTTCAAGACCCTTGTGGCCGCCTTGGAAAAGGCTGGCGCGAAAGGACGGCGCAACAGCATCCGCGCGCTGTGTAACGATTCGAGCTATATTTCGTTCGGCGTGGGCGGCAAGGCGTTCCATGCCCGGGTTGACGACGTGAACATTTCGCACATTTCCTGCGTCCTTGGCGAATCGGGTGTGCATGGAATGAGAATATATGACAAGGTTCGTGCCGCGCATATCTGCGTGAACGGCCTTGAATTTTCTTCGGACGTAGTTTTGATTATGAAGCGTGAAAAGGGCGGGCTTTCTACCGCCGTCTTCATGTTCATCAAAAAGCCTGACGACGAGCCTGGCCTTGAAAAGGATCTTGAGCCGGAACTCAACAAGAAAATCTACGAGATTACGTCGAGGGAATTTACCAAGCTTTTGAAGAAATAGGTTCGATGCTTGGAATCGGCGGCGGAATTCGCGGCCGGTTTTGAAAAGCCGTTTTAATGGTTTTATATGAAAAAAAATCCCCGCGCGAAGCGGTTTTTTCGTGGGGGGGGTATTTTATAACAAGGGGATTTCAGAATGGGACACAAAAAGGAACTTGATCGCTTTGCTACGACGTACAAAAAGGACATGCAGATTCAGACAAAGCTTATCCTCATCATCGGTGGCTTTATTCTTCTTACTGCTATGCTGGTTTCGCTGGTGGCGATTGGAGTATTCAAAAGGGAAGTTGAAACCTCTCAAAGAGAAGGGCTTAACTCCACGATTGATGGTGTTACGCGCACTCTTTCCGACTGGCGGACTTGCATCGACGGATATGCCGCGATTTATTCGCGCGACGCGGAAATCGTGGATGCCGTCCAGAATGATCATGCGGAATTGCGAAGGCTGATGCAGGAACGCCTTTCCGATACTGACACTGATTTTTATGCCATCACGGACGCGGCCGGGCGCAGTGTTTGGGTCAATGGCGTTGCGAGCGCGGATCTTTCTTCTTCAAAGGCTGTTTCCGGCGCGCTTTCGGGAAACAGGACGTTTGCCTATGAGGAGTTCTCCGATTGCCAGTATGCTATGGTCGCGGCAGTGCCGCTTTTGGCAGGAAGGCGAGTGGTGGGAACAATCGTTTTGGGCTACAGCCTTGTGAACGACTTGTTGATAGAACAAATGAAAAAAAGTTACGATGTGGAATGCACTGTGTTCCGGGGCGATTTGCGCGTGGACACGTCGCTTGTGGATAACAGCGGAAAGAAGCTCGTCGGAACGAAAATACAAAATCAGGACATCGCCAGCCAAGTCCTGCGTCGCAATGAAACATACATCGGATACAACACTATCGCGCAGACCGGAAAGAAATATATTTCGGCTTATGTGCCGCTTTCGGGAGACGACAACGAAGTTACTGGAATGCTTTTCGTGGCGAAGTCGCTTGAATCCATTGACGATGTAATCAAGGTTTCGGTGGTCGTCATTTTGCCGTTCGCTTTGGTGCTTTCGATTGTGTTGTCATTGTTGAGCTTTATGTTCATTCGATGGCTCATGTGGCGCATCAAGAACGTTACGGATTCGCTCAAGGAAATGGCGACCGGCGAGGCGGATCTTACAAAACGATGCAAGCTTTTCATCCGCGACGAAATCGGATTCCTTGTTATCAATTTTGATGCGTTCTGCGACAAGCTTCAGAAAATTGTCGGCGAAATCAAAGGAACGGAAGGCGACCTTTTGAGCTACGGCGACAGGCTCGGAAAGATGGTGCAGGAAAATACGGCGTTCGTTGACAAGATGATCGGCAACATCCGAAGCGTCGAAACGGAAATGGGAAATCAGAACGACATGCTCGAATACACTTCCAAATCCGTGAACGAGATTTCGGAAGCGGTGCGGCAGCTGCGCGAATTGCTCGTGACTCAGAACGAGGGAATGCAGAACGCCTCCAGCGCGGTCACGCAGATGATCGGGAACATCGGCTCGGTCTCGCGCTCAATCGAAAAGATGGCGCAGGAATTCAACGTGCTTCAGGAAGACGTGCACAATGGAATCTTGAGGCAGCGCGAGGTGAACGAGCAGATTCAGAAGATTGAGCAGCAGTCGAAGATGCTCAACGACGCGAACGACGTGATTTCTTCGATTGCAGACCAGACGAGCCTTCTCGCGATGAACGCCGCGATCGAGGCGGCGCACGCGGGCGACGCTGGAAAGGGATTCGCCGTCGTCGCGGACGAAATCAGAAAGCTTTCCGAAAATTCGTCAACGCAGTCAAAGAATATTGGCGCGCAATTGACGGCGATTCTCAATTCGATTTCGAGCGTCGTGGAAGCGTCAATTGTTTCGGACAAGATGTTCACGCGCGTTTCGGAAAAGATTCAGGGCACGGGCGACCTCGTGAGCCAAATCAAGCTTTCTATGGACGAGCAGTCGGAAGGCTCAAAGCAAATCAGCGAGGCTCTCAGCTACATGAACGATGCGGCCGGCAAGGTAAAGGACGCTTCGAACCATGTGGACAATGCGCGTGGCGAGATCGTCGAGAACATGGGAAAACTGCATCAGTCTGCGGACGCTGTTGGCTCGGAACTCAAGACGATTGAAAGCGGCGTAAAGACAATCGAGGAGGGCGACGACTCGCTTATGAACATCGCCACTTCGATTTCAGGCTCGATTTACAGAATCACAAGCCAAATCGACCAGTTCAAAGTTTAAGCGATTTTTGGAAAATAATGAAACCGCCGCCGTCGGAAAGACGGCGGCGGTTTTTTTTGTGTGATAATTCCGTTGTAAGAAAGTTGCGCTTTTTGCGCGATTGCAGAAATGCTTTTATCCTGAAATCGTGAAGAACGCGATTTCGCTCTGCCAGTTGAAAATCGAATTTTGCGACGCGCTTTGCAAGAGGCGCGAAAGTTCAAGGCTTTTTTGTTCGCCGAGGGCTGCGCGCATAGCCGCGCCGTAAGCCGAGCGTTCGCTTTCAAACCAAGCCAAGATTTCTTTTTGCGTGATTCGCCGCTTTTCGATTGTTCTTTTTGACGAAGCGTCGATTTTGAATCCTTGCTCTTCGAAGATTTTTTTTACGGAATTCGCGTTCCATGAAAAAAGCGGATTCTCTTTATCGCCGAAAAATTTTTCTTCCGCGTCCGACATTTTTTTCAAAACTTCGCTCCATTCCGCCGTGGGATTTTCCCTGAAAATCTGCTTTTCCACAAGCGAAGAAATGTGTTGCGTGGCGTTCGGGATTTGCTGCGAAATTACGATTTGCCATTTTTTCGCAAGTGCGTCTGCCAAAGCCGCCTGCGAAAAAGCGTCGCGCATCGCCAAAATTGATTCTTCGTTCGCGAACGGATTTCTGAAAAAGAATTTGTCGAAAATGATATTTTTTTCGGAAAAATTTTCCAAGACGTTTTTCAAAATTTCCGCAGTCAAAAAATGCGCGGATTTTTTTTCGCCGTCGGAATCGGCATTTTCCGAATTCGGATTTACAATTAAAATCGGCTTGTCAAGTTCGTTGAGCGTGGTCGCGTAATGCTCGCAAATTTCTTTGCCTTTTTGCGAGCGGCAAATTCCGCAAGTGATGCCTTCGGGACATTCGCGCAAAAGCTGCCAAAGCAAAAGCGAGTCGTCGGCGTTCCAGACAAGCGAGCGGTCGCTTCGGGCAAGCCGCGCGGCGGCAATCATCGTGTCGCGGATGTCGAGAAGAATTTCCGCGCGGTTGGAATCGATTCGCTGTCGCCATGATTTGTCGGCGAAATTCAATGCGCTTTCGCGCGAAGCGTCGTTCGGGCTGAACGTGAGCGATTCGCCTTTTTTGATTTCCCCTCCCTTGAAATGCGATTTTATCCAC
>CAMWIU010000094.1 GCA_947174385.1 uncultured Treponema sp. | reverse complement strand
TTTTTTTTCGCCGAGATTGCTCAAATTTTCGCTGAGCATCGAAAAAAAGTCTTTCGATGAATTTCCTTCTGCGGCGAAAGATTGTTCGGTCTTTTGCGCAGGAATTTGCGAAAAATCTTGAACTGAATTAAGGTTGACAGAAAGCATTTAACCTCCGTAAAACATCGTCCTGCGGCATCCGCAAAACTTGATTTACGGAAGTCGCTTCATTCGATTGCGGTGGGCTTGCTCGTCATCTTGCGCTGGACAAGGGCCGCGCGTTCTGCGGGCATGAGCGAAAGCCAATATGCCACCATCGAAGCAGTGCCGGCTGCCTCCGCGCGTTCGGTAACTTTTCGCAGCACGTCGATGACGATTTGGTCGTCCATTGCCACGAGAATATCGACTGCGGCGCGTGGCGGCATTCCTTCAAGGTTCGCCGCAATTTGCTCGATGTTTACATTTCTATCATCGTACATTTTTACGAGATTGTTGAATGTTTTTTCGCGTTCTTCGAGATTTTTTTCGCGTTCGGCGATTTCTTCGGCGAGCCTCCGATTTTGATCCTCGGCAAGGCTCGAATCGCCCTCGCGCTTTTCAAGTTCCTCGCGGTAAATGTCCAAGGCTTCGCGCTGCTTTGCAAGTCGATCCAAATCCAAGTCTGCGGAAAGCGGCTTCGACGAAGTGGAAGTCGCGGAAGTCTGAGGCGTAAGTCCGAAAAGTTTGTAGACGGGCGCGAAAAGATTTTTCACGCGGATGACTCCCAAAAAGTCGAACCACAGAAGTCCGCCCAAAACGAGAATTATCAGAAGAAAGAGAAGAACTACGGTTTTTCCCAAAGAACTGCCTTTTGCCACTTTCCACCACCTGAACTCAAGTTATAGTCTAGCAATTTCAATATCGGAAGAAATCGCGCGGCTATTAACGATTACTTGTCAATATTTAAAGTTCCTGCTATCGCAGCTCCCATCGTGATGTCGTTTTCCACGCAGACAGTTTCCCAATAAAGTCCGCGCTGCTTCGTGAGAATTTCTTCGAGATAATTCTGGACGCGCAATGCGATCTTGTGCGTTTTGTAATAAGTCGTTCCGTTGCAGACGATGCAGACGGGCTTTGTGGGATCTTTTCCCTCGCCGCTTTTTACGACGTTCGCCACGAGAATCGCCGCCGCAAGCCGCGCCGAGCGTTCCACGATCGCGTCCAAAATTTCAAAAACGCGCTCGTAATCTTGCGCCGAGCCGTTTTCGGCGAGCATCGCGCCCAAAGTGGAACTCGTGTTGTACGGCGTGTGCAAGAACGTGTCAAGCTCGATCAAAGTGAGCTCTTTCATTCCGAGAATTTTTTCCGCCAAATTTTTGCTGAAAAGTCCGTCACGCGCCGCCGCCTGCAAAGCGTAAAACGAAATCGGCCCCAAGTACGCGCCCGACGAAGATTTTTCCATGAAGAAAGTTCCGGGCTTCGTGCTCGTCTTGTCGAATTCAATGTCGAAAGTGCTGCGCGGAATCTTGCAGAATTTTCCGACTTCGCAGACGATGATCTCGGGCTTTGAAATTCCGATTTCGCTCGACGCGCCCTGAATGTATGCGGCGTTCATTCCAGTTCCCAAGATGAAGCCGATGTAGCTTGAATATTTTTTTCCGCCCGCAGAAGAAGAAACTCCCGCCAAAAGCGCGGCCTCTGTGTCGTTCAAAAGCGCGATTCGCTTCGGGCGTTTCCAGCCGTGCTCCACAAGCGTGTCGGAAAGGCATTTTCCGATGTGGCTTCCGACGACTTCCGGCGCTTTCACTTCCTTCGAAAAGCCAAGCAAAATTCCGTCGCCGTCCTCGGTGATTTCCATCGGATACGAAAAGCAAAACCCGATGCAATCGGCTTTGTCTTTGAGGTGCTCCAAATTCAAGGCGATTTGGTCGAAAAATTCCTTGCGCCCGAGTTCGCGTTCCACGCCCGGCATGCGAGTCTTTTCCATAAAATTGATTTCGCCTTTTCCTTCGCCGTCGAACGTCACGAGGCACGAGCGGAAATTCGTTCCGCCCGCGTCAATCACGATTACGCTTTTATTGACGCAATTTTTTTCGGGCTTGGCGGTCCATGTGCGAATCATATCTTGGTCGGCCTTGCGTCTGTGCAAGCCTTCGTCCATATCAAAAAGAATCGAATCGGCGACGGACGCGACATCAGTGTGCTCGACAAATCCGTGACTTCCCAAAAACGCGCTTACAGCATAAGACATAAAACACCTCGATAAAAAATATGGTATGGAACAGTATACCACGAAATGCGAAAAAATGCAATAATTTTTCATCATCGTAAAAACATCGGCAACCCCGACGCATTAGTCACACACGCAGATATATTTTCTATCTTGACTGCACAAAAAATGAGCAGGTAGATTTTCTACTTCGCTCGGAACTCAAGTTGGCAAGCATGTAGATTTTCTACTTCACTCAAGACGGCTGTCGGCAAAGAAATACAAAATATATATCGCTCACAACTCGCATCGGCAAGAAAATACAAAATATATTTCCTTGCCGCAGACGGAAGCAGGAAAATATATTTTGTATATCGCACGGAACTCGTGGCAGCAGGTTTAAACATTTTGTTTAAAGTCCAGTGCTCAAGACGGCAGTTTTAAACATTTTGTTTAAAACTTCGGAATTCGCGCTTACAAAATATACCTCGACAAATCTTCGTTGCTGCTGATGTCCTTCAACTTTTCGTCAACGTAGGAAGCGTCAATCGTAATTGTCTCGCCCTTGTGCTCGTCGGCTTCGAACGAAATTTCTTCGAGCAATTTTTCCATGATCGTGTGAAGCCTGCGCGCGCCGATGTTTTCCGCCTTGGCGTTCACTTCCTCGGCAATCGTCGTCATCCTGTCGATCGCGTCGTCGGCGAATTCTATTGAAACGCCTTCGGTGGCAAGCAAAGCCTTGTACTGTTTCACTAAGGCGTTTTTCGGCTCGAGCAAAATTCTGCGGAAATCATCTTTGTGAAGCGAATCCAATTCCACGCGCAAAGGAAACCTTCCCTGCAATTCGGGAATCAAGTCGCTCGGCTTTGAAAGGCTGAACGCGCCCGCCGCGATGAAAAGAATGTGCTTCGTGTCCACCACGCCAAAGCGCGTGTTCACATGGCTTCCTTCCACAATCGGAAGAATGTCGCGCTGAACGCCTTCGCGCGAAACGGACTGCCCGTGAGTTTCGCCGTGCACCGCGATCTTGTCGATTTCGTCGATGAAAACGATTCCGCTTTGCTCCACGCGCTCCTTCGCGACTTCCGCGGCTTTGTCGGCATCGACCATGCTGTCAAGGATTTCTTCGGTGATGATGTTGCGGGCTTCGGCGATTGTGACCGTCCGCTGCTTTCGGCTTTTTCCGCTCATCATCGACTGAATGCTTTGCATCGCGCTTTCGATGTCGTCCATGTTGCCGCCCGAAAAGAATCCGATGCCCGTCGAAGGTTTCGGGCCTGCCGTCACGGTGAGTTCCACTTCGCGATTTTCGAGTTTTCCTTCGCGAAGCATTTGGCGGAATTTTTCCCGCGTTGAATTCAATTCTTCGTTTTTTTCATTTTCGTCAGCACTCGGATTTTCCACAGGCGTTTCGTTTTCGGCCTTGGGCTTGATTCCGAAAATATTTCCCAAAACGCCGCCCTCGCGCTTTTCCTTTTTTCCGCTTCCCGGCAAAAGCAAATCCAAAAGCCGCTCTTCCACTTTTTCCTTCGCCGCGCCGCGCATCGATTCTTCCATTTCGGCTTTGACGATGTTGAACGAAACCGCCATCAAGTCGCGAATCATCGATTCCACGTCGCGCCCGACATAGCCGATTTCGGAATATTTCGTCGCCTCAACTTTTATGAAAGGCGCGCCGCAAAGTTTTGCGAGCCTTCGCGCGATTTCAGTTTTGCCGACGCCCGTAGGTCCAATCATCAAAATGTTTTTCGGAGCGACTTCGTCGCGCATTTCTTCCGAAAGTTTCAGGCGGCGCACACGATTTCGAAGCGCGATCGCAACGGAACGCTTGGCGTTTTTTTGCCCGATGATGTAGTTGTCCAGCCGCTCGACGATTTGTTTTGGCGTCAAGTCGATTTGATTATTTCTTTTCGTTTCCGCAGAAAGCGAATTCTCACTTTGCACAATTGATTTTTCTTCCATAATTTTTCTCCGAATTAAAAGCCGCACGAGATTAAAAAAATCACGACAGCAATTTTATTTATCTCAATTAAAATTTTTGCAAGTTTTAAATTTCTTCGAGCACGAAATTCGCATTCGTGTAAATGCAAATTTTCGAAGCAATGTCCATGCTTTTTAGCGCGATTTCCTTCGCCGAAAGCTGCGACGATTCCATAAAAGCGAGCGCGGCCGCGAACGCATAGTTTCCGCCCGAGCCGATTGCCATCACGTCGCTTTCAGGCTCGATGACATTTCCGTCGCCTGAAATCAAAAGGATTTTGCTCGAATCCGCCACAAGAAGCTGCGCCTCGAGTTTTTGCAGCGAACGTTCGGTGCGCCACATTTTCGCAAGTTCCACGGAAGCGCGAAGAATGTCGCCGTTGCATTCCTTGAGTTTGCCTTCGAATTTGTCGAGCAAAGTGAAAGCGTCGGCAACGCTTCCCGCGAATCCAGTCAAAACTTTTCCGTCATAAATTTTCCGGACTTTGCGAGCGTTGCCTTTGGCGATCGTGTTTCCGGCGGTGACTTGACCGTCGCCCGCCATCGCGACATGGCCGTTCCTTTTTACGGCGACAACCGTAGTGCTTCGTATTTTCATTTTTTCTCCCATTCAAAAATCCAATTTCAAAATGTCAATTTTCAAAAACGCCGCGTTTTGACTATATCGCATGTGTCGCGGCACGGAAGCCGCGAACAATGCCGTGCGCATGAGCGCACCATTCTATAAAACCAAAGTGCAGGATGCACTTTGGTCACCTTGCATGTGGATGCGCACTTCTATACACGTCAATCAACTGCTGCGTCGTTATGTGCGTGTAACGCTGCGTCGTGGAAATGCTTGAATGCCCGAGCATTTCCTGCACCACACGAACGTCCGCGCCGTTTCCCAACATCGCCGTGGCGAAAGTGTGCCGAAAAGCGTGCGGCGAAATGTGCCGCTTCGTTCCCTCCACGCCCGAATATCGCTCCACAATCCAGCGGATTCCGCGCGTAGAAAGCGCATTGCCGCTTTGATTTAAGAACAAAGCATTTTGCGCGCGCGACATTTTATCCTCGCTTTTTTTCAAGCGCAAAAGCAATGCGTCGCGTTCGGACAAATATTCCTTGAGCGCGCAAAGCGCCTCGTCCTCAAAAAAAACGTACCTGTCTTTTTTGCCTTTTCCCGTCACCACCGCGCGCGAAAATCCGTCGGAAAAATCGCCAATTTTGAGCGAAGCAAGTTCCGCCACGCGGCAGCCAGAAGAATAAAGCATTTCGAAAATCGCCTTGTCTCGCGCCGCCCAAAGAAGATCCTTTTTTTCCGGAACCGTGCAAAGCGCGTCAACTTCCGCTATCGTCATAAAAGGTGGCAGATGTTTCGGCATTTTCAGCGACTTCAATTCCAGCGCAGGATTGATTTGGACATGCTGAAATTTCCTGCAATACGCGAACAAAGTTTTGCAAGAAGCGATGAATCGATTTATCGAAGCGACGGCTTTTTTTTGCGCGGAAAGACTTCCCACGCAAAACCGCAAATCGCGCAGAGTCACTTTTTGGATTTCGGTTTCCGCGCCAAGAAAATCTTTCAATTTTTCATAATCCTCGGAATACGCGGTGATTGTGTTTTCGCTGTAGCCGCGCACCGAGGAAAGATAAACCAAAACTTCTTGCACGATTTGTTCAAGCGTCATAAACTAAATTTTTTCCTCGGCGGCAAGCGGCGCGGCATCTTTTTCCGCGTCTTCTGCCGAATGCAAATAGTCGCAATCCGGATTTATGCAGCTTTTGTACGCGCCGTTTTTCTTGTCATATTTTTCCACCAAAAACCATCCGCATTTCGGGCAATATTGATCGATCGGCTTGAAATGGCTGATGAACGTGCATTCCGGATAATTCGTGCATCCGTAGAATTCCTTTCCGCGTCCTTTTGTCTTTCGTGCGACGATTTCGCCGGAACAATTCGGCATCGGGCATTTTGCGAGCGGAACTGATTTCGTGTTGTGGCATTCGGGAAAGCCCGAGCACGCGAGGAAAAATCCAAAGCGTCCGAGTTTTTTTATCATCGGCTTTCCGCACTTGTCGCAAATCTTGTCGGTTTCTTCGTCCAAAAATCCTTTGACGCTTTTCGTAGTTTCCGAGACTTCTTCGACATGTTTTTTGAACGGCGCGTAAAATCCGCCGATCATGTCGGTCCAAACCAAATTGTCCTGCTCAACTTTGTCCAAGTCGTTTTCAACTTGCGCAGTAAAACTTTCGTTGATGACATCGGGAAAAGATTCCACGAGAATTTTGGAAATCATCTTTCCGAGCTGCGTGGGAACAAGCTGCTTGTTCGAGCGCGTAACGTAGTAACGATCGAGAAGCACAGAAATTATCGGCGCGTAAGTGGAAGGCCGCCCGATTCCGCGCTCTTCCAAAGTCTTGACGATCGAAGCGTCGGTGTAACGCGCAGGACCTTGCGTGAAATGCTGCTCGGGATAAAATTTTCCGCTGGCAATTTTTTCGCCTTCTTTGAGCGCGGGAAGATTTCCGCTCGTCTCCTCTTTCGAAGAAAGCAAGTGAATAACTTTGTAAAAACCTTTTTCCACGATTTTGCTCGCGCTCACTCGGAACACTGCGTCGCCCGCAATGATTTCCGCGCTCGTCGTGCGAGTTTTGGCATTGTTCATTTGGCTTGAAACGAGCCTCTCCCAAATTATTGTGTAAAGCCTGAGCTGGTCGCGCGTAAGATATTCCTTCACGCTATCGGGCGTGTACGAAACATAAGTGGGTCGGATTCCTTCGTGCGCGTCCTGCGCTCCTTTTCCCACAGAATATTCGATTGCCTCAGGCGGCAAATCCTCGGGATGATTTTTTCCAATCCATTCGCGGATTTCCGCAAGTGCCGTCTGCGAAATTCGCACAGAGTCCGTTCGCATGTAAGTGATGAGACCGACGCGGTTTTCGCCGATGTTCACGCCTTCGTAAAGCTGCTGGGCAATCTGCATCGTCTTTCGCGAAGTGAAGCCCAAACGGTTCGCAGCCGCCTGCTGCAATTTCGACGTAGTGAAAGGCGGCTTCGGGCGCACAACTTTGTCCGAAGATTTTATCGTGCCCACTTTGCATTCGGCGTTTTTTATCTGCTCGATGATTTCATTCACCTGAGATTCGCTTTTCAAATCAGGCTTTTCGCCTTTGTACGAAATGAGCTGCGCTGTGAATGTCGTCTTGCCTTTTGAAAAATCCGCCGCAAGCGACCAATATTCTTCGGGCAAAAAATTTTCCACTTCCACTTCGCGCTCGCAAATCAAGCGCAAAGCCACCGACTGGACGCGCCCCGCGCTCAATCCGTTTTTGACTTTCGCCCACAAAAGCGGACTCAAATTGTAGCCGACGAGACGATCCAAAATGCGCCTCGCCTTCTGCGCGTTCACCTTGCTTTCGATGATTTCGCCGGGATGCTGGACGGCTTCTTTTATAGCGATCGGCGTGATTTCATTGAACACAATTCTGCGAATCGGAGCTTCGGTCTTTTCCTTCAAAGCGCGATTCAAGTGCCACGCTATGGCCTCCCCCTCGCGGTCGTTATCCGAAGCCAGCAGCACGAGCGAAGATTTTTTCGCGTCCTTTTGAAGCTCCTTCAAAAGTTTCGCCTTTCCGCGCACGGTTATGTATTCTGGCTCGAAATTGTTTTCGGTGTCAATCGCGATTCTTGATTTCGGCAAGTCAATCAAATGCCCCATCGAAGCCTTGACCGTGTAGCCGACCCCCAAATATTTTTCTATGGTGTGCGCCTTCGCAGGAGACTCCACAATCACCAAAGTCTGAGGCGTTTTTTTCGCGGATTTTTTTTCACTTTTCTTTTTTGCCGCAGTTTCTGCCATAATCGAAAACCTCTTCTAAAACAATTCTCTAGTCGCATCCGAATTTTTCATTCCGGGGACTGATGAAATTTTTTCGCAAAAATCTTTATAACTTTTTACAATCTCAGCTCCATCGCTCACATAACGCTCGCAATTCGCTTCGATTTTTTTCCGAGCCGCGCTTCCTTCCTTTCCGGCAAGGTTCGCGCGCACCATTTTCGAAATCGCGTTCGCTTCGTCCGAAAAGCAAGCCTCGTGAAACAAAAGCTCGCGATTGTAGCCGAGCGCGAAGTCCGCCGTGATGAGCGAGCCGCTTCCCGGAGGAGCCTGAATCACGAGCGTCGCCCGCGAAAGCCCTGCGCAAATTCTGTTGCGCTGAACGAAACGCCATTTTTCGGAAGGAATCCCAGGCGCGCTTTCGCTCAAAATGCAGCCTCCATTTTGGAGAATCTGCGCCGCGATTTTTTTGTGGCGAACAGGATAAATATTGTCCACGCCGCCCGCCAAAACCGCAGCTGTTTTCGCCACGGAAGTCTTTCCGTCACAAAAAGCATCGAGCTCGCCGCTATGCTCCTCGCCATCCTCGCCGCGCGCGCGTCCCGACACCAAAGTCGTTCCGTCCGAAGCCG
>CAMWIU010000093.1 GCA_947174385.1 uncultured Treponema sp. | reverse complement strand
CTTCTTGAACATTCCCGAAAGCTCGGCGGTGAGGCGCGTCATTTTTTCTTCGAACTGCACGCTTTGGCGCGAGGCGTGCAGTTCGCAGAAATCAGTTTCCGCCGTTGCGCGTGTATCGGGCAAGTCCGCCTTGCTTCAATATCGCGCGGCTTCGCTCGGAAAGGTCGTTCGTCGCAAGGAATGTCCTGCCGTTCAATTCGATTTTGAATTCGCAGCCGGTGTCCAAGGCTTCCTCGACGTTCGAAAGGAAAAGCGTGTCGCCCTGCGAAATCTTGTCGTAGTCCGATGCGTCCGAAAAGCACAGCGGAATTATTCCGTAGTTCACCAAATTCGCCTTGTGGATTCGCGCGAAACTTTTCGTGAGCACGGCGCGGACTCCGAGATACATCGGGCCAAGCGCGGCGTGTTCGCGGCTTGAGCCTTGTCCGTAGTTTTCCCCTCCCACGACAACGCAGTCGCAAAATCCGCTTTTTTCGCAGCGCGAATAGAATGTCTCGTCCAAGCGCGAAAGCGTGTACTTCGAGATTTCAGGAATGTTCGAGCGAAGCGGAAGGATTTTCGCGCCGGCGGGCATTATGTCGTCGGTGGAAACATTGTCGCCTGCCTTGAGCATCACGGGAAGAGAAAGCGTCGGGCGGAATTCGCGGCATTCTGGGCACGGCTTGATGTTCGGTCCGCGCAGGATTTCGACTTTCTCGGCTTCCGTCAAAGCAAGCGGAGAAATCACCATCGCGCGGTCGCAAGCGGCTTCGAGGATTTCTTTTGAAGAAAGTCTTTCGTCGCGTCCTTCGAGAATGCTTTCGCGCGCGCCGTTTTTGTACGAGGCATCGTCATATTGAATGTTTTCCGCGCTTTCGAAAACGCCCGCAATCGCGCTCGCCGCCGCAGTCTCAGGCGAAACAAGATATACTTCCGCGTCCGCAGTTCCGCTTCTTCCTTTGAAATTTCGGTTGAACGTGCGGAGCGTGACTCCGTTCGAATTAGGCGCAAAGCCCTGTCCTATGCAAGGTCCGCACGCGCTTTCCAAAATCCGAAATCCAGCCCTTATGAGTTCGCCAAGGATTCCCGCCTTTTCCGCCATCATAAGCGTGGCGCGGCTTCCCGGCGCGATTCCCGCTTCCACGCCAATTGCCACGTGCTTTCCCTTTACGATCGCAGCCACCGCCGCAAGGTCGTCGAGCGAAGAATTCGTGCACGAGCCGATTACGACTTGCGTGATTTTTTTTCCGCGAAGATTTTTCAACGAATCGATCACGTCGGGATTGTGCGGGCACGCCGCGAGCGCGGAAAGCTCGTCCAAATTTATTTCGATCAGTTTGTCGTATTGCGCGCCGTCGTCCGCCTTGAGTTCCGTCCAGTCGCCGCCGCGCCCCATCGCTTCGAGGAATTTCTTTGTCTTTTCGTCGCTCGGAAAAATCGAAGTCGTGGCTCCCAACTCCGCGCCCATGTTCGTAATCGTTGCGCGCTGCGGAACTGTGAGCGAAGAAACGCCTTCGCCGAAATATTCGTAGATTGCGAGCGTGCCGCCTTTTACAGTTTCGCGCCGCAGCACTTCCAGAATTATGTCTTTCGCGCCAACGCCTTTTTTGAGGCGGCCTGTCAATTTCACTCCGAAAATTTTCGGCATCGCAAGGTGGAACGCGCCCCCTCCCATCGCCACGGCGACATCAAGTCCGCCAGAGCCAATCGCGATCATTCCGATTCCGCCGCCTGTGGGCGTGTGACTGTCGCTTCCCAAAAGCGTCTTTCCGGGCTTTCCGAAACATTCGAGATGAACTTGATGGCAGATTCCGTTTCCGGGCCGGCTGAAATAAAGCCCGTACTTTTGCGCGACGCTCTGCAAATATCGGTGGTCGTCCATGTTCTTGAAGTCGGTTTGGAGCGTGTTGTGGTCAACGTAAGAAACCGAAAGTTCGGTGCGGACGCGAGGAATCCCGATTGTCTCGAACTGCAAATAAGTCATAGTTCCAGTCGCGTCCTGCGTGAGCGTCTGGTCGATTTTTATCGCAATGTCCGCCCCGCGCTCGATCGGCTGCCCTTTCGTGAATTTGGTCTGGGCGCAAGCATCACCTACGATGTGCGCTTGAAGAATTTTCTCCGCAAGTGTGAGTGCCATTTTTTATCTCCTAATTGAAAGATGACGCGAAATGTCGCGACAATTTTAATGCCAAGCAAATGCGAGCCTCGCATGCTCGCTGAGCAATCTTTTAATTTTTCACCGCCTCGGTTATTCCTGCCGCGAGCGCCGCAAGCCCTTGGATTTCCGACGGCACGATGATTTTTGTCGCCTTGCCGTCGGCGGCCTTTTCGAACGCCTCGAGGCTTCGCAATTTGATTACGGCTTCATCGGCGGCGGCTTCGCGGAGCATGGCGATTCCCTGCGCCTTTGCCTTTTGCACTTCTCGGATAGCCTCGGCTTCGCCGCGCGCCTTTTGGACGGCGGCTTCTTTCTGCGCTTCGGCTTCCAAAATCATCGACTGCTTTTTTCCTTCCGCCACAAGAATCGCGCTTTGCTTTTGCCCTTCCGCAATCAGAATCGCCTCGCGACGCTCGCGTTCGGCGCGCATCTGCTTTTCCATAGCTTCTTTGATCGCTTCCGGCGGAATGATGTTCTTGACTTCCACGCGGTTCACTTTGATTCCCCAAGGGTCGGTCGCTTCATCGAGGATGCTGCGCATTTTCGTATTGATGACATCGCGGCTTGTGAGCGTCTGGTCAAGCTCAAGGTCGCCGATGATATTGCGCAGCGTCGTCGCCGAAAGATTTTCAAGCGCGTTAATCGGCTTTTCCACTCCGTAGGTGTACAACTTTGGATCGGTAATCTGAAAGTATACAACCGTGTCAATCATCATTGTGACATTGTCTTTCGTGATGACAGGCTGCGGCGGAAAATCCAAAACTTTTTCCTTGAGCGACACTTTGTTTGCGATGCGGTCGATGAACGGAAGCTTTACGTGCAGTCCGACTTGCCATGTCGAACAATACGCGCCGAGCCGTTCGATGACAGCCGCCTGAGACTGCGAAATCATCCTGATGTTCGCGATGACGAACAACGCCACGATTACAAGCAGCGCGACAACAACATATACCATACGAATCTCCTTAAAAAAACTTGAGCGAAATATCAATACAACTTTAAACCTTTGGGGTGACTTTGAGCGTATTGCCTTCCACGCAAGATACGACGCATACAGTTCCCGCAGGAATTTCCGCATCGCCTTCCGCAGCCGCAGTCCAAATGACGCCGTTCTTCGCCTTTGCCTCGCCCTTTTCGAACGGCTTAATGTCTCGGACGAGAAGGACTTCCTGCCCTGCAAGGCTTTCAACATTCGTGCGCAATCGTTTTGATTTCAGGGTTTTTACCGCGAGAGGTCGCGTGAAGAAAAGCAGCGCGATTGTCAAAACTATGAAGATGAACAGCTGCCATCGGAACGCAAGCGGCGTGAACGAAATGAAAATCATCGGAACGCAGGCCGCCGCAGCCCAAATCGTCGTCAAAGCCATCGTGCAAGCCTCTATTACAAGGAACACGACAAGCAGAATTATCCAAAACCACGCGATGAAAAATAAATTCACACAAAACATTCTATCAGCAATTGAATTTTTTGTCAATCCGTGCTACAATTTCCGCGTGGGAAAAGTTCCGAAAGAAAAGGCGAATCCTCAAAACCTCGCGATTTTTTCTGCGAAATTCGCGGCGGCAATTTGCGCCGTAATTTTTTGCGCGGCATTTTCTTCCTGCAAAAAAAAAGCGCAGCGCACGCTCGAAGAACGCACGGAGCTTTCAAGGAAAATCGACGAGGCGCGAGAAAAGGCTGCGTGGTCGTATGAAATCGAAGGCGAGCGGCTTTCGAAAAAAATCTCTTCCGTGGACGCGATTGAAAAGAACATTCCGCTCGAGCCGCTTTCGATGATCGCGCTTGAAGGCGGAAGGCCTTTTCCCGCGATCTTTCCGGAACTCGAAGGCTTCGCCGCCCTCGACACGACGGACATTCAGGGCGAAGTGCTCGACACCGTAAGCAAATTTTGCCGCGCGCTCATCGAGCACACTTCCCCCTCGCGAAAAAACGATTTGAAAAAAAATGAAAGCGAAGAAAAAAAAAGCGAATCCGAAGAAGAATCCGCGCAAGAAGATTCTTCGAAAATCGACGGATATTTTTCGGAGAGCACGCTTTATTCGCTCGTGCTTTTTTTGGCGGACAGCGAGGAGGCGGGCGCGGTGAAATCGTTTTTGGTGGGAAAGCCTTTCGTGGACGACGAGAACATCGAAGTGCCGCTCCGCCTTTCATGCGAGAACGCGACGGTGTACGCCCTCGCCTACCCCGCGCCGCACGAAGAATCTTGGAAAATCCAGCAAATCGAAATCTACAAGGTGGAGGGAAAAAATGGAAAAACTCACGGGAATTGAGCGCGAGCTTGTCCTTCAATATTTGATCGACGGAAATGTTCCGATAACGGTAACGCCCATCGAAGATGGCGAGGCGGACGGTAAAGTGAAGCCCGCATCGTCGTCGGTCTTTCCGATCGCGATAAAGGCCGAACAGCAAAAAGTCCTGCAACAGGGAATCATCCTCCTCACGAATCCGAGCGAAAACGTGCGGAATTTCATCGGGCGGAATGTCAAGGTGGAATTCTATTTCAATCGCCTCGGGCTTTATTTTGAGACGCGGATGAAAGAAATCAGCGCGGGACTCGCGCTCGTAATTCCTTCGGCAATAAGCCGCATCGAGGAAACGCCGGTTTCAGGACGCGCCACGGAATTTTCCGCGACACTTTATTATTCTCTCAGCCGCGAAAGCGTCGAAAAGGATGCGGAAAGAAGCATCCACATTGAATGCGTTCCAGCGCAAGGCTACGACATTTTCGCGAAGCCCGTTTGGAAGGACGTGGCGGAGGACGCGCAGCAAAAGGCGAAATCATATCTCGAGGAATTCATCGCGCACGCGCGCAAGCAAGGCGTGGCAGGAAACGGAGTGCAGTTGATTCCCGTGGTGAGATTCCTCGCGGAAGAAAGCCAATGCGCGAAAGTGCAAAGCATCGAAGGAAGGGTCGAGCCTCTCGAAGTGCTTTTTGCGAACCACGAGCGAATCGTGTTCGGCGCGAGAACGAACGCCTCGGAGACTTCGCTCAAGGAAGGCTGCGAGTACGCGCTCGAAATGCTTTTCCCGATGAAGCGTCCGCTCAACGACCGAAAGATTTTCACGACGTGCCGAGTGGAAATCGTGTATCGCGGCGAGGACAAAAACGCTTCCTGCTCGGTCTGCCGCTACACTTCGATACAGGAAGAGGACTTGCGATTCTTGTACGAAAAATGCACGAACGAAAAATTATTGTGAAAATATTGTCGGCGAGTTTAAACATTTTGTTTAAATGCCAAAGCTCGCATCGGCAGGTTTAAATATTTTGTTTAACGTCCATTACTAGTGTCGGCGAGTTTAAATATTTTGTTTAAAGCCCACGACTAATTGTCATTCTGAAATTTCATTCGAGGATTTCCTTCTCCGCCTGCGCGCGCTTTTTTTGTTGCCCAAAATTATCGCCACGGGATTCATCGAAGGAATGTTCTCGCAGACGATTTTTATGAAGACTGTAAATGGTACCGCCAGGATCATTCCGACGAATCCCCAAATCCATCCCCAAATCGAAAGGCTCACCAAAATGAAAAACGGCGATATTCCCAAATTCTCGCCCTCAATCCTCGGCTCGACGATGTTTCCCAAAATGAAATTCACCGCGAGCATCAAAATCGCCACGGCGATGACGGGCGGCCATTTCGGGAAAAACTGCACGAACGCGAAAAACGTCGTAATCACGAACGAAATCGTGCTTCCGAAAGTCGGGATGAAATTCAAAAGGAACGCGATGAACGCCCAAATCGCGGCGAAGTCCAGCCTGATCGCCAGCGCGCCCAAATAGACTAAAATTCCTGTCGCAAGCGAGACGATGAATTTTATCGAAAAGAATCGCGTCGTGTCCACGATGACGTTCACGATTATCGACTTCACACGATGGCGCATCTTTCCTTCGAACGCGAGCGAAATTTTCATTTGGAAATCGTTCGCCTCTATGAGCAAAAAAGTGTAGAGCAAAAAAACAATGAAAATGTTTTTGACGAATCCAATCGCCGAGCCTGAAAGAGAAAGCGCGAAACGCTGCAAATATTGCATTATCCGCAACTGCCCGAAAATGTTTTCGATCAAAGTCTTTCCTTCGTCATAGCTCAAATTGAAAGTCACGGAAAGCTGCCTGTAAATCGAAAGGAAGCGTTTTTCGTATTTCGGATACGCAGAAATTATCGCGCTGACGCTGCTTTGCAAAAGGCTCGCCATTCCCGCAATCAGCGCGGCGAAAAAAATCAGCGTGCACACGATTCCAAAGAACCACGGTACGCGGAATTTTTTGTGAATCTTCTGCAAAAGCGGAAGCACGACGAGCGAGAGGAAAATCGCGATCACGAGCGGAATCGAAAACGACTGCGTGATTTTCAAGATAGTCACGAAAAGCACGCAACTCAAAGCGAGGAGAACATTGTAGATGCCGCGCGTGTAGTCGCGCCCGTCTTCTTCCATAATCAGTTCCTAGTTTTTTGGAGAAATTTTTTCGAATCCGCAGAAAGGCACGAGCACTTTCGGAATCGTTATCGAGCCGTCGGCGTTTTGGAAATTTTCGATGATGGCGAGCATCGCGCGTCCCACGGCGATCGCAGTTCCGTTGAGCATGTGCACGAACTTGTTCTTTCCGTCGGAATCCTTGAAGCGCACTCCGAGCCTGCGCGCCTGGTAGTCCGTGCAGTTTGACGTCGAAGTGACTTCGCCGTATTCGCCGCCGTTTCGTCCGGGCATCCATGCTTCCAAATCCCATTTGCGATAGGCGGGCGCGCCTAAGTCGCCTGTGCACGTGTCCACGACGCGGAAAGGAATTTCAAGTCCAGTAAAAATTTCTTCTTCGATGCTCCGCAATTTTTCGTGGAGCGCGTCGCTTTGCTCGGGCAGGCAGTACACGAACATTTCCACTTTGTCGAACTGATGCACGCGGTAAAGCCCTTTGCTGAATTGCCCTGCCGCTCCAGCCTCGCGCCTGAAACAATGCGAAAGCCCGCAATACATAAGCGGAAGATTTTCTTTGTTCAGGATTTCGCCTGAATGGTAGCCGCCGAGCGTGATTTCCGCCGTCGCCACAAGGCACGTTCCCTCGTCCTCGATGCAATAGACGTTGCTTTCGTTTCCGCGAGGATTGAATCCGATTCCCTGCAAAATTTCCTGCCTCGCCAAATCGGGCGTGATGAAAGTCGTGAAGCCGTGCTTTCGCAAAATGCCGAGCGCGTACATTATCAAAGCCTGCTCCAAAAAAACAGCCTCATTTTTGAGATAATAGAATTTCTGCCCTGAAACTTTCGTGCCGCGCTCGAAGTCCACTAGGTCGAGTTCTTCCATAAGCTGGACATGATCTCGCGCCTCAAAATCGAACTTTCGCGGAACGCCGACTTTTTTCACTTCGAGATTTTCGGTGTCGAGCTTTCCGACGGGCGCGTCGGGATGCGCCATGTTCGGAATCTTCCGAGCGGCTTCTTCAAGTCGCGCCTCGATTTCCTCGCAGTCTTTTTCCACTTCGGAAATCGCGTCCTTTACGCGCTTTCCTTCTTCGATGAGTTTTTGGCGCGATTCGGCATCCATCTTGCCTTTCATCGCGGCGGCGTTTTCGTTTCGCTTTTGCTGGAGTTCCTGCCGCTTGGTCACGAGAGATGTCCGCCTGTCGTAAAGTTCCACGACGGCATCAGCGTCCGCGCTCATGTTGCGGTTCTTTATGTTTTCTTTTACCGCGTCGAGATTTTCTTTTATGAATCTGTAGTCAAGCATTTTCTTCTTCCTAATTCTAATTTATTGGATTTCATAAACGCACGAAACCGTGACGCTCACGATCTGCTTTCCGGGACTAACCATCGTGGATTCGCCCGCGGCAAGATCCATCGCCATTTTCGCGGAATTGTTCATCACGGACCTGAATCCGCCGTTGCGTTCTTCCGCAATCGAAACGATTTGCCCGAGTTCCGCGCCGGCGGTCTTCGCCATGAGGTTCGCGGCCTCATACGCTTGCTTTACCGCCTGCGTCCTTGCCTCGCGCAACGCGCCTTCCATGTCGTTCACGGAAAAATCAATCGAAGAAAATTCGTTCGCGCCGGCGTTCACGGCAATGTCAATCGCGTTTCCGATATTGGAAATATTTCGCACGACAATGTGCATCGAATTTGAGACGCGGTAGTCGCCGCGAATCGGCAGGCCGTTTCTGTACGAGACATCCTGATTTATCGTATAGCCGTCCGTGACAATCGAATCCGCGGAATGCCCAGCCTCGATGAGGTCGGCACGCACTTTCGCTACGGCTTCTGCGTTGAGGCGGCTCGCTTCCACCACAGAACGGTTGGAAGTTACGACCGCCATGTTTATCGTTGCGATGTCGGCCTGCACGCCCACAGTTCCGGTTCCGCTCACAGTAACCGTTCGGCTCTGCTTTGAATCTTCGCTCGGCTTTTGCAAGACGCACGAAGAAAAAATTGCCGCGAGGAAAATTGTTCCCTCAAAAAAATACTTTTTCATAAAACCTCCGAAAAATTATCGTATGTTGATATAAAATCTTTTCAAATAAATTCCGCGCTCGTTCGCCCGCGTCCAAAATTTGCTTTGCGGAAAATTTTTCACGACTGTATCGTAAGAGCCAATCGCGGACTTTATGTCGCGCACTTCGGA
>CAMWIU010000092.1 GCA_947174385.1 uncultured Treponema sp. | reverse complement strand
ATCAAACAACCCAAAATGGGTTGCAAGATTCGACTCTTCCATTATATCACGGTTTTCCAAAAAATGCAAAATAATTTTTTACAGAAAAGGCTTGTTGCTCACAGGAAATCGACTTGCTCCTCACAGTATATCGTTCCACTCCTCACAGTATATCGACCTGCTCCTCACTGCATATCAATTCATTTCTCACAGTATATACAACAACAAGACTTGACACTTTTCAGTTTCTATAAAAAAACGCATAGAAACAAAAAACATTATGCATTTTTCAAAGTTTTTCCCATAATGACACAAAAATCACTCTGAAAATTCGTATGATAAAGTCAAGAAAGAGATTGTATGGGAAGTAGCCTGTGTATGGCTTTCGTCCCATACACAACACATTAACAATTCGCGAATACAAGCCCCATAAATAGCCTAAAGCACTTGTATTCGTGAATGAAAACAAAAGGAGGTATAGCACATGCTATACAAAACGACATTGAGGGCAAATCCTATGAATCGCTCTCAGAAAAAGTTCTATGCCGCTCCGACTTATACGGAGGACATAAATTTGAACAAAGTGGCGCAGGACATTTCAAACACCTGCACACTCACCCCTGCCGACATTTCCGCTGTTTTGGACAGTTTCCTTGAAGTCCTGCCAGGATACTTGGAAGACGGCCATTCGGTCAAAATGGGCGATTTCGGAAGATTCAGGCTTTCCTTTAGAAGCGTAGGGCATGAAAACGAAGAAGAGGTTTCCGCAAACGACATTGGAGCCGCGAGGATTCTTTTTGTGCCATCTACACGACTTAAGGGAAAACTGAACTCAATCCGCTACTCCAAAAGGTAGTTATGTCATAAATTTCAATTGCGTTTTGCCAGGCTTCGCTTGGCAAAACGAGTTTTTTTTTTGTTAAACAGAGGCAAATCTTTCATTACAAAAAAACTACAGCTGCTTAAAATACTCTTTCAATTCCGCCTTGACAGAATCGCCGAGCTGCTTTATCTCGCATCCGCGAATCGCCGCTTCCAAATGGTACAAAATGACGACGCACGTGTTCGGATAAATTTCTTTGAGCCGAAAAACCGCCTGCTTGCTGCCGATTTCCTTCAATTCCTCCGCCGAATGGATTCCCACCACGCGAAGCTTTTTTTTCATTGTTTTTCCAAGCCCCAAAGATGTAACTTCCGCCATATTTTCTCCCTTAAAAAAATGCTTTTTCAATATTTGCGACGCAACATTTCAAAGCAAAAACGCCGCTCCATTTCACGAATCATATCATTTTTACAATTTTCTTTCTAGTACCGCGAATTTCTTGCCAAAAATTTATATTGTATATAGTATGGAAAAACTATTTTCAGGAGGAAAACTTGATGACAAAACGAGCGAAATCTTTTAGAATAAAACAATGACCCGAAACGTTTCAAAGAGCGCGCTTGTAATTTCCGTGCGGGCGACCGCGCAAGACAATCGTTCGGTGTGCGTTCTCACGAAAGACGGAATCGAATTCTCCACGCTTTTCGGCGGCCCAAAAAGCAGGCTTTCCGGCGCGGTGAGTCCATGGAATTCGGGAACGATGTATTTTTACAACAATGCCGAAAAAGCCTCGTCGAAAATCACGGATTTCGACGTGAAAAAATATCATCCCACTTTCCGCGAGAATCTTTTCAAAAGCTTCGCCGCGGCTTTGGCGGGCGAAATCGCCGTAAAGTCGAAATGCGCGGGCAACGGCAAGGCGGCGTTTTTTTTGCTGAACGGCTTTTTGGACGGAATGGATTTGTGCGACGAAAACGCGGCTCGGCTCGGACTTTTGCGCTTTTTGTGGCGATATTTGGATTTGCTCGGAGTCCGCCCCGAAACGAAAAGCTGCGCGCTTTGCTCGAAGGAATTCGCCTTTTCCTCGGCGAGAAATCCCGCTGGAAATTCTTTCGAAAACATGATACAATATGAAAGTCAAGGCGGCGTCGTTTTTTCGCCCGAGCAAGGCGGATTTTTGTGCGAAGAATGCGCTTGCGCGAAATCCGAGCAAGGCTTTGAGCGGCTTTCGCCAGCGTCGCTTTTTTATCTTGACGCGGCGGGCGGCGAAAACCTTGCGGCGGCGCGAAACGCGCCGCTTTCAAAAAGCGACCACGACGCATTAAAAGCCTTTTTGTTCCGAATGACGGAAAACGCTTTGGGACAAAGGCTAAAAACACTTTCCACTGGGAGCGGAATTTTATGAGGGCAGTTGACATAATAATGAAAAAACGCGGGAATTTCACGCTTTCTTCGGACGGAAGCAGAAGCGTCGCCACGGACACAAGACTTTCCGCAGAAGAGATAAAATTTTTGGTGCAAGGATACGTCGCAGGAACTATTCCCGAATATCAAATCTCGGCGTTTTTGATGGCGGTCTATTTCAACGGAATGACTTTCGAAGAAACGAGCGCGCTCACGGAATGCATGCTCAATTCAGGCGAAAAAATCGAGCTTCACAGCGAGCAATTCAAGTCGCTCGGACTGCGCGGACCTTTCGTGGACAAGCATTCGACGGGCGGAGTCGGCGACAAAATCTCTCTTCCGCTCGCACCGATCGTGGCGGCATGCGGCGTTCAAATCCCGATGATGAGCGGACGCGCGCTCGGACACACGGGCGGCACTTTGGACAAGCTCGAATCGATTTCAGACTATCGCACGGGACTTTCATCGGACGAATTTAGAAAACTCATCGCAAAGAACGGCTACGCGATGACCGGGCAAACGGAAAAAATCGTCCCTGCCGATCGCCTTCTCTACGCGCTTCGTGACGTAACTGGAACGGTGGAATCCGTCCCGCTGATTACGGCGAGCATTCTTTCCAAAAAAGTGGCGGAAGGAAGCGACGCGCTCGTCTTCGACGTGAAGTGTGGAAGCGGCGCGTTTATGAAAAGCGAGGCGGCTGCGGGCGAACTTGCAGAAAGCCTCGTAAAAACCGCCCAAGCGATGGGCAAAAAAGCCGCCGCGTTCATCACGGACATGGATTCGCCTTTGGGCCGCAAAATCGGAAATTTTCTTGAGATCGAAGAGACTTTGGATTGTCTGAAAGGAAAAGGACCTTCGGACGTGATGGATTTGACATACGCGCTCGCTTCGCAAATGCTGATTTTCGGCGAAAAGGCTTCTTCCAAAGAAGAAGCTTTGAAAAAATGCCGTGAAGCCGTGGAAAGCGGCGCGGCTTTGCAAAGATTTTTGGACAACGTGGAAAGTCAGGGCGGCGACGCGCAAAAAATGCTTTCGGACTATTCGACGCGCCGAAGCCGATTCAAGGCGGAAATCTTCGCGCGGCAAGACGGCTTCGTCAAAATCGACGCTTACAAAACAGGACTTTCCGGCGTATATCTCGGCGTGGGCCGCAACAAGACCACGGACAAAGTTTGCGCCGAAGCGGGAATCATCTTGCACGCGAAAACCGGCGACGCAATAAAAAAAGGCGAGCGGCTCATGGAAATTTTCGGCAAGGACGAAGAATGCCTTTTGCCCGCGAAAAAAATTCTCGAAGAAGCCGTTTCATATTCGGACGAAAAAATCACGCGCCCGCCGCTGATTTTAAAGGAAATAATTTAATCCGCGCGGAGATTTTCTATGAAAAATTGGAACAAAAAGGAATTGTCGCCCGAAAGCGTAAAATCACTTTGCAAAAAATATTCGCTTGACGCGCTTTCCGCCTCAATTTTGATGAGGCGCGGAATCACCGAAGGGCGCGACTTGATGTGGTTTTTGGAGGACGACGCGCGATTTTTGCACAGCCCGTTCGAATTCGCGCAAATGGAAGACGCGGTGGACAGGATTTTGGCGGCGAAGGAAGAAGGCGAAAAAGTCCTGATTTTCGGCGACCGCGACGTGGACGGCGTTACAGCCACCACGGTGCTTTTCCAGCAACTCGAGCGAATGGGAATCGACGTTTCGTGGAAACTTCCTTCGGGCGACGACGCATACGGAATTACAATGGAAGCGGTGGACGAATTCGCCAAGAATTTCGGAACGCTTTTGATTTCCGTGGACTGCGGAATTTCCTGCGTCGATGAAATCGCGCACGCGAACGAACTCGGAATCAGCACCATAATAACAGACCATCACAATCCGCCGGAAAATCTTCCTTGCGCCGAAATAATTTTGAACCCGAAGTGCGCCGATTCAGGCTATCCTTTCGCAGAAATCTCAGGATGTGCCGTGGCGTTCAAATTGGCGCAGGCGTTGCGCTTTTCGCAAACTGAATTATATAAAGAAGACATCTGCCTTTTAAACGCGCGGACTGAAAAAAATTCCGGCGGCGAAAAAACCGTAATCGAATGCGTCAAAGTGCGGAATCTTGTGCGCGTGAAAAATTTCGTCTTGGAAATCGAAGAAAACGATTCCGCGCAAAGCGTGCAAAAAAAGAGCGCGGCGTTCTTCGACTTTTTGAAAGGCGAGCAGATTTTCGTTTGGGACGCGGAAAAAAATCGCGCCGCGCTCAAAAGCATTTTCACAAGCGCGATCGAATTCAATCTTTTTGACATTCGCCCCGAATGCGCGAAAATCATTCCGCAAGTTTCGGCTTCGTCGCTCGAACAAATTCAACGCGCTTCGAAAATCGCGCGCTACGAAAACGGCACTACGGAACTCGACGCGCTTTTCAATATTTTCGTTACATACTTGGAAAGAAAAATCGCGGCGGCTTTTCCGTCTCACATTTCCTGCGACGAGTGCGACTTGCAGCTCGTAATGCTTTCGGCCTTGAGCGACATAATGCCGCTTAAAAACGAAAACCGAATTTTCGCGCGGCGCGGGCTAGCATCGCTCAATTCTGGCAAGGCGCGGCAAGGGCTTGCGCAGATTTTGGCACGGCAAGGACTTTTGGGAAAGACAATAACTTCCACAGATTTGGCATGGAACGTAACGCCGATTTTGAACGCAAGCGGAAGGCTCGGAATGCCAGAAATTTCATTGCAACTTTTTCTCGAAAAGGACGCGAAAAAAACCGACGAAATCGCATCCAAACTTTTCGAAATGAACGAGGAGCGAAAAAAGCTTGTTGACGCGGCGACGGATTTTTTGGGCGCACGGCCTGAAAAATCGCTCGACAAATTCGACGGAAAAATCTGCTTCGTGAGCGAAGAAAAAATAAATCGCGGCGTGCTCGGCCTCATCGCGACAAAACTTTTGCGGCGCACGGGCGTGCCTTCAATCGTCATAACGAAAGTCTCGGCAAGCCACGAGGACGGCGCGGAAGATTTTTACATCGGCTCGATGCGCTCGGACGAAAAAATCTGCTGCACGGATTTTCTCGACAAATTCGGCGACATTTATTTGAATCATGGCGGACACGCGGCGGCGGCAGGCTTTTCGATTTCGGAAAAAAACTACGAATTGTTCTTGCAAAAAATTCATTCGGTCGTGGAGGCGACGAATTTCAACGCGAATTCCAACGACGAAATCCAAATCGACGCGGAACTTCCGCCGCAGCACCTCACAAGCGACTTGATGAAAATGATCGACAATTTCGAGCCTTATGGAAACGAATGCCGCGAATTTGTTTTTTTGACAAAAGCCGCAAAAATCGTCGCGGCGCAAATCATCGGAAGAAGCGAGCCTGCGCACTTGAAGCTCACGCTTGAAATCGGCGCGAACAAATGGCCCGCGCTTTGGTGGGGAGCGGCGGAAAAATTGAACGCGCCTTTCAGAGTCGGCGACAAAATCGACGTTCTTTACAACTACGAGCGCAACACTTTCAACGGCGTGGAAGGCCGCAGGCTCGTAATCGTGGACGCGAAAAAAAGTTGAACTTCGAGCAATAAAGCACAAGTTTCGCTTGCGAAACTTGGTAGCAATTCCGTAGGAATTGCGTACTAATTTCAACGCGATTTTTTTACGATAATAGTTATATGGAGATTTTCAAAATGAAAAAACAGTTTATCTGCCTTGCGGCATTTATTTTTGCGATTGCGATTTGCCATGCGAAAAACGCAAAACTTTCGCAAAACGCCGTCAACATCAATATCGACTACAATGACAAAGTTTTTCCGGGCGACGCGGTTTTCATCCGCATTCAATTTGAGAACGCGAAAAGCAGAAAGAAAAATCTAAGCGTTTCGGCGACGGCCGAAATCACGGACGAAAAAAAATCTGTGGCGACATGCGATTTCTACGCGCTCGGCGCGAAAAAAACTTCCGCCGAATTTTTGGCAGGACTTCCGATTTCGTCATGGGCAGAAAGCGGCGAGCGTCAAATCAAAATAAAATACAACGTGCAGGACGAGGGCGAAAACGAAATTTCGCTTCCGCTTGAAATCGAAAAAAAAGATTTCGAAAGCGGCGTGATAAAATTGACAAAGGAAATGTCCTCGATAAGTTCCGACACAAGCCCTGAAAAAGTCGAGCAATCAAAAAAATTAAACGCGATAATCAATTCTATACATTCCGAAAATATTTTCAATCTGAAAAAATTTATCCTGCCAGTAATTTCAAAAAGGCGGACGACCTCTTTTGCCGAACGAATCATCTACAAATATCCGAGCGGCAAGGAAAGCACGTCGGTGCACACTGGAATCGATTTCGGCTTGCCAAAGCCGCCTTCAAGCGGATCGCAGCCGCACATGGAAATCGTCGCGCCGGCGGACGGAAAAATCGTGATGGCGGAAAATCGAATCGCCACGGGCTGGACTGTAATCATCGAGCATTTGCCGGGACTTTACAGCATGTACTATCACATGAGCGAACTGAAAGTCAAAGCGGGGCAAATGGTAAAGCAAGGCGAATTGCTCGGACTTTCCGGCGCGACAGGCTTCGCGAACGGAGAGCATTTGCATTGGGAAATGCGGCTCAATTCCATGATCGTGAATCCCGACTTTTTTATGAACGATTTTGCGTTCACCGAAAACTAATTCAGCAAACCTCTAAAAACTGAAGTTTTTAGAGGTTCACTTCAACATCGCCAAAAATTCTTCTTCATTGATAATCGGGATTCCGAATTTCGCGGCTTTGGCGTTTTTGCCCGAGCCGCTTTTTGTGTCGTTCGTAACCAAAAAACTCAAGTCTTTTGTAACCGAAGATTTTACAGCGCCGCCCGATTTTTTTACGAGCGACTCGGCTTCGGAGCGTTTCATCGTGGAAAGCTCGCCCGTAAAGCAAAAACTTTTTCCTGCGAGCGCGCCGCCAGCCGCCGCTTCGATGACGATGATTTTCTTTTCGACGAGCGAGCGCATTTCTTCCGAATTTTCAGAAACTCCCGCAACAAAATTTTCCGCAGAGATTTCCGCAAAGCCGTAGATTTTTTCGATGTCCTCGGAATTTGCCGAAAGAATTTTTTCGAGCGTATCGTAGCCGCCGTCCACGATTTTTTGCACCATCACTTCGCCAATTCCTTCGATGTCGAATCCTGCCACAAATTGCGCGAGCGAAAGGCGCGAATGCGACTTTATCGAAGCGAGCACTTTTTTTGCGACAAGCGACTCTTTTTTTTCGGCGATGCTTTTTTCATCGAGGAAAAAAGGCGCGAGAATTTCTTCGGTCAAATCGTAAATGCTCGAAATCGAATTTATTTTCTTCGCGGCAAAAAGTTCGTTCACGGTCGCGTCTCCAAAATCGCGAATGTCGGCGCATTCAATCCATTTGAAAATTTGATGAAGGATTCGCTTGGGACAATTTTTGTTCGGGCAATAAAGACGCGCCGGAGTATCCGAAAGATCCGTTCCGCAAGACGCGCATTTTTTCGGAAATTCGATTTCCTTTTGCGCGGAACTTTCGTTTTGTGAAGAAAGATTTTCTTTTACAACGCGCTCGATTTTCGGAATGATTTCCCCGCGCTTTACGACGACGACATGGCTTCCGATTTTCACGCCGAGTTTGCGAAGCGTTTCAGGATTCGCAAGGCTCGCGCGGCGGACGGTAGTTCCGGCAAGTTCCACAGGATCGAAAATCGCGACCGGCGTATACGTCGCGCCCGACTCGCTCCACTCCACTTCCCTGACGACAGAAACCGCTTCTTCAAGCGAAAACTTGAACGCGATTTGACGCTCGGGGCGCGCGCGGCTCGCATCGGCAAAATCAATAGCGCGTTCTTTTACCACAAGCCCGTCAATGTCGTATTCAAGCGAGGCGCGTTTTTCCATGATTTCGGCGCGGTAGTTCACGACATCTTCGGGATTTTTCGCGATGTAAAGCGGCACGGTCGTAAAACCGTTTTTCACAAGCCATTCGATTTTTTCTTCCTCGTCGGAAAAAGGATT
Organism: uncultured Treponema sp.; assembly: GCA_947174385.1. GTDB lineage: Bacteria > Spirochaetota > Spirochaetia > Treponematales > Treponemataceae > Treponema_D. The sequence continues at coordinate 567 of CAMWIU010000092.1, read as the reverse complement.
TTTCCCGTCGGTCGAAAGCGCGTCGTAACAAATAAGCTCGAGGTGCTCCGCCCCCTCCCCGTCCTTCCGCTTCATCAAGCCGTTCGCGGCATTGCGACAATTCGCCTTGTCGGAAAAAAATTTTTTATGAGTCGAATGCGTCATTATGACTTCGCCGCGCACGCCACCTGTAAACGAAGATGAATTTTCGCCTTTGAGAATTTGAAGCACGCCGCGCATTTTTTTCGCGTTCACCGTTATGTCATCGCCAATCGTTCCGTCGCCGCGAGTTACGGCGCGAACGAGATTTCCGTTTTCATATTGCAATTCAAGCGACGCGCCATCGAGCTTGTATTCAACCAAATATTCGTCGTAAGAATGCTTTTTCGCCCAAGCAAAAAATTGCTCGGGATCGGCGGCCTTTTCCTGGCTTCCCATCGGCATCACATGGCGCGCCTTCGGAAAGTTGCCCGAATCCGCGCCGACTTTTTTCAAAACCGGATTTTGCGGATCAAGCGATTTCAATTCATCCCAAAGCGAATCGAATTCCGCGTCGCTGATTTCCGCCTCGCCGTTATAATATGAATC
>CAMWIU010000091.1 GCA_947174385.1 uncultured Treponema sp. | reverse complement strand
GAATAAGCATGATGCTGAATGTTTTATGACTATGAAAATCGCCGCGCGAATTACGCGGCTTTTTTTGGAGGAAAAAGCAGAAAGTCTGCATAAATGGCGCGAACTTTCTGCTTGACAAGTTTTCGTTGGAAACTTGCATATTCAAATTGTGCGTTTTCATTTAATTGCAAACGCACGCAAAAAAGTCGGTCGCAAAATTGAAATTTTACTCCCGACTTTTTTTGGAGGAAAAATGAAACTTGTCGCACAAATGGCGCGACAAGTTTCATTGACGAGTTTGCTTCGCAAACTCGCTTTTTACTGTGCGCATATGCGCACGTCAAAAAATTTAAGAGCAAAATTAAAATTGTGCTCTTAAATTTTTTTTGGAGGAAAAATGAGATTGCTTTTGATTTCCGACTTGCACGGAAAAATTGAAAATTTGGAAAAGCTCCGAGCCGAATTCGAATCTTCGGATGCCGTGCTTTTCGCGGGCGACTTCACCGAATTCGAAAAATACGATGCTTCGCTTCCCGCCGTGAAAAAACTCCGCGAGATGCACGAGGACATTTTTTGCGTCCTCGGAAACTGCGACAAGCCCGAATTGCTCGAGGCTATCGAAAAGCAGGACATGTGCTGCGAGCGAGGCATCGTCTATTTTGAAGGGCTTGCTTTTGCGGGAAGCGGCGGCGGCTCGAAATTCACCGGCACGACTCCGAACGAGCGCGCGGAAGAAGATTTGCTTTCGGATTTCGACGTCGTGAAAAACGCCGCGCTGGACGCGCAAGGGCAGTGGGGAAATTTGATTTTGATTTCGCACAATCCGCCCAAGGGAATTCTTTGCGACGAATGCGCCCCTAATGTCCACGTTGGCTCCGCGCTGCTTTCTGATTTCGTCATGGAGACGAAGCCTCTCGCGCTCGTCTGCGGGCACATTCACGAAGGACGCGCCATCGACAAAATCGGCGAAACCGTGGTCGTAAATCCCGGCTCGCTCGCCGAAGGAAACTACGCAATTTTGGAAGCGGAAAAAATCGGAGAAGAATGGAAAGTCGCGAACGTCGAGCTGAAGAATCTATTCGCCTGACGAGCAGCAGATTCTGAAGCCCAAAAAGTTGTACGCTTCGTTTGGGTCGTAGGAATAGCGATCGCCCGCGTAGATGAAGCCCGTGTAAGGCGACCATGATCCGCCCCGACACACCCGCGTGTTTCCGAGCGCAGGACCTGTCGAGCGCGAGCCGACTTCCGTTTCCTCGTAGTCCGCAAACCAGTCCCAGCAGAATTCCATCGCGTTTCCGCTCATGTCGAAAATTCCTGCGGCGTTGGCATTGCCGCTTCCTGGCGCGGGCGGAGCGTCGTTTTCCCAAATCGTGCCTGCCGTGCCGACTGTTTTCGTGGAAGCGCAATTCGCGTCGAACCAAGCAACGTCGCCTTCTTTCATTTCGTCGTTGTATTGTCCCGAAGCAAGCGCGCCGCTTTGGAAGAACGGAGGCTTTTTGCTTTTCAAAACTCTCGCCGCGTATTCCCATTCGGATTCGCTTGGCAGCCTGAATCCGTCGGCGTTCCAGTCGCATTCGCATTTGTCGAGAGCCGCCGTGTCCGTGGAATTGCGAATCGGCTTTCCTTTGTAAGTGTAGCATGGAGTTCTCTGCCGCATTTCGCTGAGAGCGTTGCACCAAACCACAGTGTCGTACCAGCTTATCATCGTGACAGGCTCGAACGCTGAAATTGATTTTGAGGACGAAGTGGGGGGCGCGCCGCGTTTTCCTGCTGAGCCTTCCTGCCCTGGATTTGCGAATACATATCCGTTTTGCTCGGCGTAGACGCGGACGATGTACCACAAGTTGTAAGTGGTTTCGTATGCGTTCATATAAAATGGCGCGACGAATCTTCGCGCCGTGTACGACTGCGCGTTTTCCCCGATTATGAAAGTGTCGAATTCCGCGTCGGACTGGGCAGGACCGAGCCTCACCAAATCAAGGTCGGAAAAATGTTTTGGGGCGCAAAAAATATTTTGGACGATGCAAAAAAATGCCGCCACGATTAAAATTTTTTTCATTCCATTTTCTCCAATTTCAATTCCTGCGCTTCGATCACTTTTTTTAGCCTTCGCACTTCCAAACGCTTCGCGCGGTTTTTCTTCTTTTTTTCGCGATCCGTGCCGCGCGGCTTTTTTCTGTTCACCAAAATCCAGACGACCGCCGCCGCCGTTATGCACATTGCGGAAATTATTCCGCAGCCGATTATTCCGTAGCCGACGAACGGAAGTTCCACGTTCATTCCGAAAAAGCTCGTTATGAATGTTGGCATGCTGACTACGACTGTAAAAACCGTGAGGGTTTTCATTATGCCGTTCATGTTGTTCGAGATGATCGAGCCGAACGATTCGCTCATCCGCGAAAAAGTTTTGCTGTAAGTGTCCGCCATTTCCAAGGCCTGGCGGTTGTCGATTTCCACGTCGTCAAGCCAGTCGATGTCGTCCTCGTCGAATTTGAGAAGCCGCGTCTTGCGGAGCTTTTCCAGCAAAAGCTGGTTTGACTTGATTGACGTTGTGAAAAACACCGTCGATTTTTCCAAATTCAAAAGCTGCAAGATTTCCTTGTTTTCCACGGAATATTGAAGCTCGTCCTGAATTCCCAAAGCGCGACGGTTGATTTCTTTCAAGTAGCGCAAATATGTGATGTCCGCGCGGCTGAGTATTCGTATCAAAAACGCCGGAAAGTCCGAAAGGTTGATGTTTTTCACGCGATTCGCGGAAAAATCTTTCAGGACTTCGCAGTCCGTCCAGCAAATCGTTATTATGAAATTTTTTTGCAAGATAACGCCGAGCGGAATCGAAAAATACGAGACTTCGGCGGAAGACGAAAAAATCGGCAGACGAATGATTGTGAGAATGTAGCCGTCCGCGTCCTCGATTCGCGAAAGTTCGTCGGGGTCGAGAATGTCGATTATGTGTTCCTGCTCGATTTGGAATTCTTTTTCAAGGACGGTGATGTCTTCGCGCGTGACGTTCCGAGCGTCCACCCAAGTGTGGGCGGCGGCGTTGAGGCTTTCCTTTTCCATGCTGACGAATTTTCCGTCAATTTGCTGCCAGTAGGTTATCATCGCCGACCCCTTTTGCGTGGAATTCTAGACAAATGATTATATCACGAATTTTTTTTTTGTTCAAGTGCTCTTGCAGGGCGGCGCATGCGTTCGCGATGAAGAAAATTTCAACTAGATTTGTTTTCAAAAAATTATTTTGATTCGCGCGGAGTTTTTCAAATAGAAAATCGGATAAAAAAGATTCCCGTGGCGAGAAGAAAATCGCAAAAATTCCTATGTTATATTCGGGTTTGCAATTTACGATTTGATTCGTGCGGAGGGTTTCATGCGCCGACGCTACGCTGGAAACTTCGTTGCGAATGCGTCGGAGTTTGTTGATTTTTACAGGAGGCTTTTTCATGAAAAAAATTGATGCCGAAAATTTGCTTGGGGACGAGGCTTTGAATTGCGGGCGGGTTTTTCCTCCGCGCCGTGTTCGAAGAAAAAAGGTTTCGCTTTTTGCCGCGAACTTTGCAGGCGGCGGAATTCGTTCCCAGACGAAATGTAGATTTTCGTCATGCGGGCGTATGAACGCGCTTTTTGCGCGGCAAGCTGCGTTTGAAAAGTGGGGGTCGAAAAATGAGCGAGATTGAAAAGATCGTCCTTTCTTTTTGCAGGACGCTTGTCTTGGCGTTAGGCGCGTTTTTGTGCGGATTTTGCGCCTGCGCGATTTTTTCGTGCGCGTCGATTGAAAAAAAACTTTCGGATTTGGCCGCGCCTTACGCGATTTTCGATTCGCAGATTGCAGAGCGCGATGAAACTGGAATTGAATTCACGTTTTCGAATTTGGGCGAGCGCACAATTGTCCGCGTGAAATTTTTCGCGCGCGTTCAGGAATCGGGCGATTCCGAAGATGATTTTTCGGACGATTCGATGGAAAAGGAATTCGTCTTTGACGCGGAATTCGATTGCGGCGATTCCGAAAGAATTTTCATTCCATTGTCCGAATTCGAATTTGACGGCGGAATCGAAAATTATTTTGTGGAAAGCCTTTTCGCTTCGGAAATAATTTTTTCCGATGGCGAAATTTGGAGCGACAAGGACGGAAAGTCGGCATTGTAATTGCGGCGCGAAACTCGCTTTTCTAGCAATGCGAATTGTTCTTTAATTTTTAACAGTGAAGAAAGTGTCAACTTTCGAACTGTTTAAAACGCTATTTTCTAGCAATGCGAATTGTTCGTGGCAGAACTTGTCGCTTCTCCGTCCGCGCCGCTTTTTTCGAGAATTGTTTTCATCGTTTTCCAGCCGAGTTCCGCGCATTTTACGCGAGCCGGCATTCTCGCAATGTCCTGCAAAGCGGCGGCTTCGTCGAGCGATTCAAGTTCCTCTTGCGACACTTCGCCTGTGATCATTTTCATGAACGTGCCGCAAAGTTTTTTCGCCTCGTCTTCGGTTTTTCCGAGCACGAGGTCGATCATCATGTCGCACGAAGCCTGGCTTATCGCGCAGCCGCTTCCAGTGAAGCTCGCGTCGGAAATTTTTCCGTCCGAAATTTTCAGGTTGAGCGTGATGTTGTCGCCGCAACTTGGATTGATTCCGTCGTGAGAATGCGTCGCGCCTTCGAGCGGCTTTTTGTGAAGCGGGTTGATGTTGTGCTCGTTCAATATTTCGCGGTAAAGTTCTTTAGTTTCCATAGCCCATCCATTTTCGAATGTTTTTTATTTTCTCGCAGAAAAATTCCACTTCGTGCTCGTCGTTGTAAAAATAAAGGCTTGCCCGCGCCGTGGACTGAACGCCCAAGAATTCGCCCAAAGGCTGGGCGCAGTGATGCCCCGCGCGGATCGCGATTTTTTCGGTGTCCAAGATTGTCGCGATGTCGTGCGGATGAACTCCGTCAATTGTAAACGTCACGATTCCGCATCGCTTTGAGCCGTCTTTGTTTCCGATGATGTTGACGTGCGGAATTTCAAGCATCTTTTGGGTGAGAAGTTTTCCGAGCGAGGCGTCGTGCTCGGCGATTTTTTCAAGGCCGATTTTTTCGATGTACTTTGCCGCAGCCGCCATTCCCACAGCTCCTGCCGCGTTCACCGTGCCTGCTTCGAATTTTGCTGGAACTTCCGCCCAAGTCGCGCCAGTCCTCGTGACGTATTCGATCATTTCGCCGCCGCGCAAAAAGGGAGGCATGGCTTCGAGAAGTTCGCGCCTCGCATAAAGCGCGCCGCAGCCGGTCGGTCCGCAGAATTTGTGTCCTGAAATTGCGAAAAAATCCGCGCCCATTTTTTGCACGTCGATTTTTTTGTGCGGCGCGGACTGCGCTCCGTCCACCACGACGACGGCCCCGAATTTGTGCGCGCGCTCTGCAATTTCTTTCACAGGATTTTCCGTGCCCAAGACATTGCTCACTTGCGAGATGGCGACGATTTTTGTTTTTTCGCCGATTTTCGCCTCGTATTCGCTTTGCGGAATTTCTCCCGAATCCTTTTCGCATTCAAGCCAAACCAATTTCGCTCCGGTTTTTTGCGCCGCCATTTGCCAAGGAAGAATGTTCGAATGGTGCTCCATTATCGAAAGCGCGATTTCGTCTCCTTCGCGCAAATTTTCGAGCGCGTAGGAATAAGCCACGAGATTCAAAGCCTCGGTCGCATTGCGCGTGAAAATTATTTCCGCGCTCTGCGCCGCGCCGAGAAAACGCGCGATCGTCGCCCGCGCGTCCTCGTATGCCGCAGTCGCGCGAACGCTCAAATCGTAAAGGCCGCGCATCGGATTCGCGTTGTCAATTTTATAGAATTCGTCCATCGCGTCGAGCACGCATTGCGGACGTTGCGTCGTCGCCGCGTTGTCAAAGTAGACGATGCCGCGATTTTTTTCCGCCGAGAAAATCGGAAAATCTTTTTTGTATTCGTTCTGCTCGCTCACGGATTTTCCTCCGCGTTTTTTTCTGAAAAAATTTTGTCAAGAAATTTTTCGATTTTTTCTACGCAAGATTCGTTCGGAATCAACGCCGCCGTGCGCATGACTTTTGCGCGAGCCATCATTTCTTCGGCGGCGGCTTTTTTTATTCCGCGCGAATTAAGATAGAAAAATATTTCGTCCGAAACGCTTCCGATTGTCGCGCCGTGGTCGCCCGAAACATCTTCTTCGCCGCACAAAATCAGCGGAATCGATTTGTTCACGGCGTTTTCGGAAAGCAAAAGCACTTCTTCAAGCTCGCTTCCGCTTGATGCCGAAGAGCCGCGCTTGAAATCGATCGTGCCGCGGAAAGTTTTTTTCGCGCCGTCCGCCAATGAGCCGAACGAATTCATAAGGCTTCGAGATTTCTTTCCGCGCTGGTTCGCGACGAAATTGATGTCGAGTTCTTGGCCGTCCGCGCAATAGTACGAAATGTCGCTTTTCAAATGCGAGTTTTCGCCGTCCAAATCCGAAATCATCTCGACGAAATTTTTCGCGCCGCCGAGTTCGATTTGCGTGAAGCGGAATTCCGCGCCATCGGAAATTTCTGCGAAAGTCTGGTCGTGCCGAGTGAAATTTTTTCCGAGCATTTGGATTTTCACGAGATGGACGCGCGCGCCTTTTTCCAAAATGACGCGCGTTTTTATTCCGAAAAATCCTGCCGCATTTTTGTCCGCGTCCTGCGAAGTGTAGTCCATTATGATTGTTTTTTCTTCGCCTTCGCGCGCGCGGATTTCGTTTTCAAAAAAAACGTTTTCGCCCGTGCGCACGGAAAAATGCAGAACGCCGTCTTTCGCTTCGCCCTCGATTTTTTTGAGCTGCTCCGGAACGGAAATTTCCGCCGCGTTCATCTTGAGCCAGTTCCAAGTGGGGGCAGGAAGTTTGTTTACGATTTTTTCTGTCATAGGCTTCCCTTCATTTCAAGGCGAATCAAGTTGTTCATTTCCACGGCGTATTCCAGCGGGAGTTCTTTGCTCACGGGATTTGCGAAGCCTGAGACGATCATTGCTCGCGCTTCGTCCTCCGCAATTCCCCGGCTCATCAAATAGAAAATCGCGTCGGAACTGATTCGCCCGATTTTGGCTTCGTGCCCGATGTCGGCTTTGTCCGTGAGGACTGTCATCGCGGGAACCGTGTCGCTGCGCGATTCGCTGTCAAGCATGAGGCTTTGGCACGAGACGCTAGCCTTGCTGCCCTTTGCGTTTTTCGAAATGTAGACCGCGCTTCGGTAAGTGGAAATGCCGCCGCCTTTCGAGATTGATTTCGTGTTTATGACGCTCGACGTGTTTTCCGCAAGGTGAATCATTTTCGCGCCCGTGTCGAGATTTTGCCCCGAGCCTGCGAAAGTCACTCCCGTGAATTCCGCGTGCGAATTTTTCCCGACCAAATCGCTTTCGGGATAAAGGTATGAGACGTTGCTTCCAAAACTTCCCGAAATCCATTCGATGCTCGCGTCCTCTTCCACGCGCGCGCGCTTCGTGTTGAGATTGTACATGTTTTTCGACCAGTTTTCGATCGTGGAATATCGCAAGTGCGCGCCGCGCTTTACGAAAAGCTCGACGCAGCCCGCGTGCAAATTGGCGACGTTGTATTTTGGGGCCGAACATCCTTCGATAAAATGCAGGCTCGCGCCTTCGTCCACGATGATGAGCGTGTGCTCGAACTGCCCCGCGCCCTTCGCGTTCAGGCGGAAATACGATTGCAGCGGAAACGAAAGTTGCACGCCTTTCGGGACGTAGACGAAACTTCCGCCGCTCCACGCCGCTCCGTGCAACGCAGCGAATTTATGGTCGGAAGGCTTTACAAGCGTCATAAAATATTCGCGCACCATTCCGCCCCATTCTTCGCTTTTCAAAGCCGATTCGAAATCCGTGTAAATCACGCCTTCTTTCAAAACTTCGTTTTTGACATTGTGGTAAACCAATTCGGAATCGTATTGCGCGCCCACTCCAGCAAGGCTTTCGCGCTCCGCCTTCGGAATGCCGAGTTTTTCGAACGTGTCCTTGATGTCGTCCGGAACGTCCTTCCATTCGCCGCTCATTTTTGTCTTTGGACGAACATAAGACGAAATGTTCGCCATGTCAAGCCCTGAAATGTCCGGCCCCCAATTCGGCACGCGCAGCCTGTTGTATGTCTCGAGCGAGTTGAGGCGGAATTCGCGCATCCATTCGGGATCGCCTTTTTCCTCGGAAATTTTCCGCACGATTTCTTCGGAAAGTCCGCTTTCGATTCGGAAAAAATTTTCGTCGGTTTCCTCGTAGCGGAAGTCGTACATCGAGTGGTCTATGTCGTTTATTTCCTTCATAAAATTATCCCAAAATTTTTTGAACGTCTTTTGCGAATTCCCGAAAATTGCAAAGATGCTTTTTCACAATCGAAAAAATTATCTTGCAGTCCACGTCTTCATATTGATGAATTGCGATGTTTCGAAAGCCGACGGCCTTTGAAAGATTTTCGCAAGTTTTGTCTGCAATCAAATTGTTTTCGCGCATTTTTCTGAAAGTCTCCGACATCGTCGAGGGCGTTGCGCTGGGAAAGTCGAGCAGAACGTGGTTTCCGATGTCAACGCAAATTTGAACGGCGCGTTGCAAGTTCAGGATTATAACTTCCTGCTTGTCAAGATTTTCTTCAAGTTCCCGCGCGTCGCTCACATTTTGCGCCTCAATCCTGCGAACGCATTTTTCAAGCGATTCAAATTTTGCAAGAATGATTTCACGTTCCATTCGCAAATCTCCGCAATCTTTCTTTTCGGCAACGTTCCAAAATCGGAAGAAAATCCTCGCGCAGAAAAAGCGCCTTCATCTGATATTTCATAAAAACTTTGGGCGTGAATTTGATTTTCGTCCCGCGCATGATTTGGCAAAGAAAAACGCCCTCCGCCTTCGACAAATCCGCCAAGTCGATTTCGCGTCCGCAAAGAAGCGAAAG
>CAMWIU010000090.1 GCA_947174385.1 uncultured Treponema sp. | reverse complement strand
TGACGGCGGCACTTGCGGGGCAGGGGCTTGACAAGCAGGTCGCGCTCATCACGGACGGACGCTTTTCGGGCGCGACGCGCGGCGCGTCGCTCGGTCACTGTTCGCCCGAAGCAGCCGTGGGCGGACCGATTGCGCTCGTGCAGGAAGGCGACAACATCACGCTCGACATCAATAATTATAAGATTACGCTGGAAGTGAGCGACGACGAGCTTGCAAAACGCCGCACCGCCTGGAAGCCGCTTCCCCCCAAAGTGGCGACGGGCTACCTCGCGCGCTACGCGAAGCTCGTCTCATCCGCGGACAAAGGCGCGATACTGGAGTAGGGTGAAACCGAAAAGTACGCAAGTTTTTGCTTGATACGCGCGAGGTTTATAATCGAGTTCAGCTCGTGTAAACCTCGCGTAATTTTTTTTACGCTGTTCCTAAAATTTTTCTTTGCATTTTTTGAAGCGGCTATCTTTTGTCTTGAACTTGCAATTTTTTGTCCAGAAAATTCAAAATATCATGGCGAACAAGAGCGTGAAGCCCGTCTACAACTTCATCGGTAAATTTCTCTGCATCGAATGCGATGGTATTTTTGGGCGAGCCTTTTTCGTCGAATAATTGTGCAGGGCTGATTCCTAAAGCGTCTGCCAATGCGTCTATTGTTTCTGCGGACGGAAACTTGTTACGGGATTCAATTCCTGAAATATATTTTGGGTGGCAGTTGATTTTTTCGGCGAGTTGTTCCTGTGTCAGACCGCATTTCTTGCGATAAAATTTTAAATTTGTTTTTAAAATTTCCCTTACGCTCATAATCAATATGATAAAAATTCTGTGCGTTTTTCATACCTCTTTATAGACTACTTTTGTAATATATTGACAATAAGTATTCTTTTAGATATACTTATATCGCCTAATAGTTGGGATTATCGCGCTTTTTTCGCTAATCCGTCTTTTGGTGGGGAGTGTATGATTTTCCTCGCCTTTTTCAAAACTGCTTCGGGCAGCGTTGCATTCATTCAATGTTAAGGTGGAAAGACAAATGGCTGAAATTCTTTTTATGGTGATTCCTTGTTATAACGAAGAAAAGGTGCTTCCAAGCACATCTATGCTTTTCCTCGAAATGCTTACGGATTTGATAAATAAGGGAAAAATTGACGGAAGGTCGCGCATTCTTTTTGTCGATGACGGAAGCTCGGACGGAACGTGGGATGTCATTTCCGGCCTTGCGAAGAAGGACGAGCATTTTCTGGGAATGTCGCTCAGCACGAATCGCGGGCATCAGAACGCTCTTCTTGCCGGGCTTATGGAAGCGAAAGAATTTGCCGACATCACCATTTCTGCGGATTGCGACGGGCAGGACGACATTGACGCGATAGAAAAAATGGTTGACAAGCGTTTGGAAGGATTTGAGGTCGTCTTTGGGGTGCGAAACAGCCGGAAGCGTGATGCGTTTTTCAAGCGGTTCACTGCGCAGGCATTTTATCGGCTGATGAATGCTTTGACGGACGGCGGCATTATTTACAATCATGCCGACTACCGGCTCGTTTCGTCGCGCGTCTTGAAAGAATTTGCAAACTTTCATGAAGTCAATCTGTTTTTGCGCGGCATGTTTCCGCTTGTGGGATTTAAAAGCACATGCGTTTATTACGAAAGAAAGGAGCGCATTGCGGGCGTTTCGCATTATCCGCTTTCAAAAATGATTTCTTTGACTGTAACTGGAATTACAAGCCTGAGCATAAAGCCGCTTCGCTTCGTTATGTTCCTTGGATTCGGCGTTTCTCTTGCCAGTTTTTTTGGCGTTCTTTGGACTTTGTTCTGCTGGTTTGTGAGGAAGACGGTGGAAGGATGGGCGAGTATGTTTTGCGCATTGTGCTTCATTGGTGGAATTCAACTTATTTGCCTTGGGATACTGGGAGAATACATTGGAAAGACGTATTTAGAAACAAAGGCTCGCCCGCGCTATATCGTAGACAAGCGCACATGGGATGCTGCGGCTGGCATTTAGTTCGATTCAAATTTAATTGAAATTAGGAGATTTTATGATGAATGAAAATGAAAACAAAGGAATTCGGCAAAGACTCTTTTTCGTATTTCTTATTGCAGGAATAGTTTTTGCGATAAGTTTGCAAATGCTTTGGATTCCGAGTGTGCAACAGCGGATTTTGGAATTTGGCGAATTGATGATTGGAAGGTCGTTACGCCGACACGAAAAATGGATTGGAATCATGAAGATGTCTGCCGTTTTTGGATCGATTTTGATTTTAAGTTTTCCATTTTGTTTCTACGAATTTAAAATCCCTAGTTCTTTTTGTAGACAAGAAATCAGTCTGAAAAATTATATGAATGAGATGGGGTACGTAAAAGGCTTTGCCCAATTTTTGAAAAATCACAGTCTGCTTTGTTTGTTCACTGTTTTGGCGACACTTGCGGTGTACGGAATCAGGCTTTTCAGCATGAACATTGGAATTGACACTGAACTTGCGTTTTTTAATGATATTTTGAACTGGAAAGAAATCGGCAGGTTTGGTCTTGTTATTTTGAAGCGGCTTCGTCTGTTCGGATTGAATTTGTATTTTCAAAATTTTTTGGCGTTGGCATTTCTTTCCATAGGAACTTTGGAATTGGCATATTTTGTCAGTTTGTTTTTTCCTGAACGAAACAAAAGCTCGTTTTTTATTTTTGCGGCAATTTTCGTTTCTTCGCAAGTTTGGGTTGAATCCTTGTACTTTACTTGCATGAATGCGGAAACCGCTTTTTTAGTTATGGCATGTCCGTTTGTCGCGTTCCTTATGTTTTCTGGTGCCATCGAAAATAATAGAAAACTGATGATGATTTCCGTGATTGCGCTTGTATTTATGATTGCGATGTATCAGGCTATAATTGTGATGTTTTTCTGTGCCCTGATGATATGTTTCGCAGGATATGCAGGGCAGCAGACTCTTTCTGAGAAATTTATCTTGGTCAAGGTCGCAAAGATTGCGTTGCTGCTTTTGATTTCCTTGCTGATTTATTTTGTTTTGGACAAGTTTTTTGTTGCCGTTGTGTTCCGCACTCAGAAATCAGATTATTTGACGAACAATATTTCAAACAAAATTTTTGCAATAATATTTTCTCCTGCCATATATTTGTTTTCTGTTTTGAAAAACAATCCTTTTGGATACCTTGTTTTCTGCATATTTCCGATTGTCATAGGAATCGTTGTTACGATGAAAAAAGGAGTTGTCCACCTGCTTGCATTTTTGGGAGTTTTGGTAAGTGTCTTTGCATTGCCCATCGTTGGCGGAGGAAGTGTTACGATGCGGGCACAATATGCGCTTCCGCTAGCCGAGGCTTTTTTCATTTGGTTCGTGCTGGAAAATACAGGCGGAAAATTCAGGAAAGTCCTTTTGATTTTGTGTTCTGTTGTTTGTGCGCTTCAAATTGAACGGTCTTCAATGATAAATTATACGGACGAAATTCGTTTTTTGCAGGACAAAAACATAGCGTTTGAAATTGCGCGCGCTGTACAGAAAACTGGCGCGTCTGAACAAACGCCTCTTATTATTTATGGAAAATATTCACCTGCATATACAGAAAACAGTTTGATTGGAGAAGTTCCTGGATATTCCGTTTTTGAATGGAATGACAACGCATCGTTGTTGGATGCAACGTCGAGAGGTGTTTCATTTATAAATTGTCTTGGATTTCATTTTTGTGCAGTTTCTGGAAATGATAAAGAATTGATTCAAAAGGCTCGATTGGAAGCAGCTTCCATGCCTGATTTTCCTGCTGAAGGCTCTGTAAAGAATTTGGGCGATGTCGTTTTAGTCCGACTTTCCGAAACAACATTTGAAAGCAGTGATGAAAATTGATTGGTGCGGGGCGGCGTTGGGGTATGTTGATTGTATGCGCGAAAGTCCAAAAAGTCGCTCGCGCACTTGAAGCTAAACTCCCGCAAAAATGTGCGCGATTTTTTCACTTGTTTTTTTCTCGCAGGAATTCGTAAAAATGTGCGCATTTTTTTCAGAGAAGAGTCCCGTGCGCTGCGCTAAAAGCTTTCTCACGCCGCTCAAAGTTAAATTTTTGAAAAATCATCCTTGTCAAAAATTTTATCTTTTAAAAAACAAATTCAATTGCTCCGTTTTCCGCGCATATTCTTTCATCCAATTTTTTATTGGCAAATTCCATTCGGTGGAATTTTTTCCTTCTTCGTAAAATCGGGCGAAAATGTTTTTCATGTAATTCACGATTTCTTTGCGCGAACTTTCTGGAATATTGTCGCGCGTGACAAACATATCGTCTAAAAATTTTTGCACGTCGCTTTCGGCAAAATTTTTCGGCAAAATTTTCGTCATCATATAAAGCGCGGCTGGAATACAATTTACGCTGTGCTGCTTCACATATAAAACTGTTTCGGCAATTTTGATTGCGCCTTCGTAAATCTCGCGCGTCCACAATTCGCGCTGCTCGCGAGTGAAATTTTCTTTTTGCAAAACGTCGCGGAAAAAAGCGTAGCACAAAATCACGATTGCGATGTGCAGGGAGGGGACGCACAAATAATGCGGATCAAGCATACGCATGACTACGAAAGAAGTTCGTTTTTTGTAAAGCGGACGGTTCGTAGTGGTCATGCAAAATCTGTAGATTTGCGATGCGTACTTGTAGGATTTTCTCAGCAGTGAAAAATATTTCACCAAATACGGCGCGGCTTTTTTCGTGCCGAGAATTTTTATCAGCATCGCGAGCGGACGAATCCAAAAATTCACGAAACCCAAATAATCGTTAATGCATTGAGGCACGAACGGAACTTTATTGTCGAGCGGCGTTTCCACATTCAAAATCGGAATGCGCACCAATTTGAGTTTTCGCAAAAATTGAATTCCAAAAAAATCCGCCGCCACCGCATGAAGATATGCGATTGAATGCGGAAGAATTTTCGGATGCGTGAGGCTCACAATCCAAGTGGGAAGCGGAGAAAAATTTTTTATCGATTTTGTTTCGCTGGCTTCGAAATCTCGCGATGAAATTTTTTGCTTTTTCATTGGTTGCTCGCGTTGATGATGTCGCGCAAATTCGCCACGATTGATTTTGCGATTTCGCTTTTGTTCATTGTGTAAATGTGGATTCCGCGAATTCCGTTTGAAATCAAATCGATTATTTGATCGGTGGCATAAGCGATTCCGGCTTGGCGCAACGCTTCGGGCGAAGAGCCGAAAGTGTCGCAAATTGCCAAAAGTTTTTTTGGAATGTATGCATTTGAAAGGCGAATCATTTTCGGGATTTGCGTGACGCTCGTGATCGGCATGATTCCTGGAAAAACTGGCAAATGAATTCCCGAAGATTCAAGGCGGTACAAAAAACTGTAAAGCATATCGTTGTCAAAAAACATTTGCGTCGTCAAAAAATCCACGCCCGCATCAACTTTGAATTTAAGCCGCTCAATGTCATCGATGCGATTTGCGGATTCGATGTGGCCTTCGGGATAACACGCGCCGCCGACGCAAAATCCTTTTTCCTTGAGAAGCGGCACAAGGTCCGAAGCGTGTTTGTAGCCGCCTTGCGTCGCTTGTTCGAAACTCATTCCGTTTGGAATGTCGCCGCGCAACGCCAAAATATTTTCCACGCCTGCTTCTTGCATTTTTTGCAACGTCGTTTCCAAACTTTCTTTTGTCGCGTTTATGCAAGTGAGGTGAGTGAGCGTGCTGACATTTTGCTTTTGAATGAATTTTGAAATTTCGATTGTATTGCTTTGCGTTGCGCCTCCCGCGCCGTAAGTTACGCTGATCCAGTCGGGCGAAAGTTCAGAGAGCGTTTTTGCAGTTTTCGCGACGGAATCAAAATTGCCATCTTGCTTTGGCGGAAAAACTTCGAATGAAAAGGTGAGTTTTTTTGATTTCAAAATTTCGGTAATTTTCATTGTTTCAATTATAAGGGCTTTTTCAAAAAAAAGCAATCGAAAATTTTTCGCACAAAATTTTCATGCGGATTTTAAATTGTGGAATTTTCCTGCCGGATTGCTTCAAGGCGCGCGAGACGATTCTTGTCCAGCACAACGTTGAGATTTTTTTCGTGCGTCGGAATCACCAAACCTTTCGGACCATTTTTCGCGCGCCGCAAATATTTCACTTCGGTGTAATACAAATCCGCCTTGCCCGCCGCGCGCGCCTTGGAAAAATAAAGCGCGAGATTTCCAGCGTCCAGCAAAATGTCCAGAGGAATTGTTTTCCCTGCGCGGCACTTTATGAAAACATACCCCCCTGGGGTATCGCGCGTATGAAGCCACATATCATTTCCGCGAACATGATGGCGCAAAAGCTCGTCGTTTTCATTGGCATCGCGCCCCACCAAAATGTACCAGCCGTTCACTGTGTAGTCGAGTCCGGGATGCGATTTTTTTTGCTTTTGCTTCGGCGTGGAACTTTGCCGCAAAAGTTGCTCGATTTTCATTGGATTTTTTTCTGCCAAAATTTCTTGGTAAACTTTTTCGAGCGACTCGATTTTTTTCTTCGCAAGTTCGATTTCAGTTTTGAGTGCTTCCGCGCCGCTCAATTCTTTTTTGTAAAGCGCGTAATATTCTGCGGCGTTTTCCTGCGCGGATTTTTTCGGGTCAATTTTTATTCGCACAATTTCGCCAGTTTCATAATCTTCGCATTCCAAAAAATCTTGCGAATCCAATTCGCCGAACAAATGAGCATTTGCCAAAATCAAATCGCCGAAATGCTTTTTTTCCGCCGAGGCAGAAAAATCCAAACGCTTTTGTTCCAAGCGTTCAAGCGCGGCACTTTGGCGAGAATGATGCGCTTCGTACCATTTTTTTGCTTTTTCCAAAAGTGCTTCGCGCGAAAGGCTCGTCGCGTGCTCGGCGTACCAAACGTCAATTTTTTGATTGAATGAAATTTGCTCGAAATCTTGCGCCGAAGTGTGTTGATTTTTTTCGGAAAAAAATTCTTTTAATTCTGGAAATTCGCGAATCGGAAATTTTTCCAAAATCGAATCAATTTGCAAATCCTTTTTTTGTTCGGGCAGAAAAAATTTCCCGCCAGTGATTTCATTTTTTTGAGGACGGCGAAACATCGTGTCCAAAATGTTGTCGTCATTGTCGCACAAAATCACGTTTGAATTCGCGCTCCACAAACGAATGTACATTGTGTATTTTTCGTCCGAATGCGCCAGTTCCATTTTTATGATTCTGTCAAAATTGATTTGTTCGCACGAAAGAATTTTCGCGCCTTTGATTTTCGATTTCAGGAATTCCATGAATCGCAAGGGCTTTTTATTTTTTGGAATTTTTCGACGAGTTTCGTTCAGGCGGCACGCGCCGTTCGCCGTGCAAATCAAAATTGTTTTTGCCGCGCCGTTTTTGTAAGTGTAAAACGCAATCGTGTCGAAGCCTGGCTGAATGATGTCCTGAATGAACGCGCCCTGCAAATTGAGTTCTTCCAAAATCAAATTTATTTCGTTGCAATTTAACGACATAAAATCATTGTAATGGAAAAAATCAATCAGCGCAAGAAGTGGCTACAATTCTGGCACGGCGGCAAAAAAATCTATGAAGCCGCCCGCAGGACTTTGCAAAGAATGGCCGCAACCTTTTGGACAATAATGGCAATCGCCGGCTTTCAAAATTTCTTCGCCGCTATCGCAAACGACTTTTCCGCTGCCTTCCAAAACGAAAATAATTTCGCTTGAAGTTTCGTGCGTGTGAAATCCGATCGTGGCGCCATCTTCAAGCCTGCCGTGCATGATTTTGATAGAAGAATCGGTGTACATTTTTGCGATAAAATTTTTTTCGCCGCCTTTGAAATTTGCGATAACATTCTGCGGAATTTTTTCAAAATCAATTTTCATAAGATTTATTTTATCGCAAATTTGGGGGAAAAGCAAGGAATTTCCGAAAAAATTCAAAATATCGCAATCGATTTTGCGGCTTGCGATAAAATTCAAGAATATCGCAAATTTAGGAAAAAAGCAAAGAATTTCTGCGAAAATTTCATTTGCGATAAGATTTTCGAGGTTTTTTGATAAAAATGAGTATGAATTTGCGAAAAAAATCAAAAATATCGCAATCGAAATTGCGGGCTTGCGATAAAAATATCGCAAATTCTAGGAAAAATGCAAAAAATTTTGCGAATTTAACTTGCGATATTTTTTGCGGATTTCCAAAAAAAAGCCGCCCACAAAATGCAGGCGGCCTTTCATTCTTTTTTACGCGGCTTCAATTGCGATGCGTTTTGGCGCAGGCAATTCCTTGCGGTTCATCGTTACATTCAAAACGCCGTTTTTGAAAACCGCGCTGATTTTTTCTTGGTCCACGTCATCGGGCAGCGTGAAGCGTCGCGTAAAGCGGCTTGAACTGCGCTCGCGGATGAGCCATTTTTCGCCGTCCTTCTTTTCTTCCTTTTCCTCTGTTTTGGCAGAAGAAATCGTAAGAACGCCGTGATCCACTTCGATGTTCACGTCCTTTTCCGTGCAGCCAGGCAAATCCATTTGAAGCGCGTAGGAATCTTTTCCTTCCTTCACGTCAACTTTTGGCATTTGCGTGACTTTCCAAGAATCCGGCATTCCGCCGAAAGCCGTGTCAAAAAGCGAATTGAAAAGAGAAAGTTCGTTCATAATTACCTCCAAAGCCGCCCTTTTGGAACGGCCGCTATAAGAATCAGGAAGTTTGCTACGCAAACCCGGCGGAAAACTTTTTGCTTTCTGCCATCCTGTTTTTTGTTTTTTGCGGGACGATTTCCGTCCGTCGTGAATTATTTAGCAAGAATCGTGCCAACTTTTTGAAAAAACTCAAATTTATTCAAAAAAATCGAAGAATATGAAGGATTCTTGAGGAATTTATGGATTTCTTGAAGAATTCCATTTTTTTATGAAATTTTTTAAAGAAAACTCAAATTTATTCGAAAAAATCGAAGAATGTGAAAGATTCTTGAGGAATTTATGAATTTCTTGAATATCAAGCCCCGAATTTTATAAAATTTAATACTCAGATTTTCAATTCGTAATTAGGAAAAAAACGGAATTTTTTCCAGA
>CAMWIU010000089.1 GCA_947174385.1 uncultured Treponema sp. | reverse complement strand
CGCGGGATTTCGCCTACGTCGGCCTGCTCGCTTCGTGCGCGGACGATGAAAAAATTCGCGCGCATTTGGAAACGCTCGAAAATCTCGCGCAGGAATTTTCCAAAAATTTGCCGCAGGGACTTTCCAACGAGGAAAAGGCAGATGCCGCGCTCGCCTTCATCTATGAAAGAATTCTTTCGCGCTATCAGCTTGTCCAAACGCGCGTCGATGTCGCGATGGAAAGCGGCGTGTACAATTGCGTTTCATCCGACGTGATTTTCATTTATTTTGCGAAAACTTTGGGCATTCCGGTTGTCGCCGTGGAAACTCCGAATCACGCTTTTTGCACGATCGAAAGCGACGGAAAAAATATCGATGTGGAAACGACAAATCCTTTCGGCGTGAATCCCGGACGCAAGCGCGTGAGCGAGCTTCCGAACGGCGGAAAACAATATTTGAGCGTTCCTGCAAAAAATTACCAGAACCGCCGCGACATTGACGATCGCCGCATGCTCGCGCTGATTTACAACAATCGAATCGCTTCGCTGCAAAAACAACGCGGCTCAAGCGCAGCGACAATCGGGCTTGCCGTGGATGCTTGCGCGTTGCAAGCGAATTCTGCGAGAGCCGTTCAAACTGTAGCTGAATGCGTTTGCAATTACGCTTCCGATTTGAACGAGGCAGGAAAATATGACGACGCGCTCGCGCTCGTTTTGCGCGCGCAGGAAATTTTCGGCGCGAACAAAAATTATTCTTTGTTCATCGAAAGCGCGAATTACAACATTCTCGTTGACAAAGTGGAAACGCTTCCGCTTGAAGCCGCGCTGAACGAATTGCAAGTAAAACGCGAAAATCTTTCCGCGCAAAATTATTCGAAATTGCTTGGCTATGCTTACGCGCGCGAAGCAAAAGATTTTGGCGACAGGCACGAATGGAAGAGCGCGATTCAAATTGCGGAACGCGGACTTTCGCAAGTTCCCGGCGATTTAAATTTAAAAAGGGCGATCGAAATCTACAAGCAAAATTACGCGATCGATTTTCACAACCGCGCGGTAACTTTGTTCAACGCGGGCGACATCGAAGGCGCGCAAAAAGTGCTCCGCGAAGGCTTGGCTGAAATTCCAGACAGCAAAGTTTTGAAAAATGATTTAGTAAAAATGAAATAAGCGCGATTTCAGTGAACTGAAAAAATTCTTGCGTTTTGCGCAAATCGTGTTATAATTAAATTATGAACGTTTACGAAAATATAAATCGACTCGTGGGCTACGCGCTCAAGACTGGCCTTATCACAAAGCAGGATGTTGTCTACACGCAAAATCGTTTGCTCGAACTTTTCGCGCTCGATGGATTTGAAACGCCCGAGCAGGCGAAAAAATTTCCCGCCATCAAAGTCGACGATTTGGAAAATATTCTTGCGGAACTTTTAGATTTTGCGGGCAAGAATAAAATCTTTCCGGACGAAGGAATCGTCCGCCGCGATTTGTTCGACACAAAAATCATGGGACTTCTCGTTCCCCCTCCTTCCGACATCATCGATATTTTCGAAACGCTTCGCGCCGAAGCGGACGCGAAAGCCGCCACGGATTGGTTTTACAAATTTTCGCAGGACACGGACTACATTCGCCGCTATAGAGTTTGCAAGGATTTGAAATGGAAAGCGAAAACCGAATACGGCGCGCTTGACATAACTATAAATCTTTCGAAGCCTGAAAAAGATCCCAAGGCAATTGCGGCCGCAAAAAGTGCAAAGCAAGGCGGCTATCCGCAATGCCTTTTGTGTTTGGAAAATGAAGGCTACGCCGGCCGAATAAATCACGCGGCGCGCCAAAACCACAGAATCATTCCGATTGAATTGGCGGGCGAAAAATGGGGCTTGCAATATTCGCCGTATGTTTACTACAACGAGCATTGCATCGTTTTCAATTCCAAGCACACGCCGATGAAAATCAGCCGCGCAACGTTCGAAAGGCTTTTGGATTTCATCACGCAATTTCCGCACTACACGCTCGGAAGCAACGCGGACTTGCCGATCGTCGGCGGTTCGATTTTGAGCCACGACCATTTCCAAGGCGGCAATTTCGAATTCGCAATGGCGCGCGCGCCGATTGAAACGCAAGTCAAATTCAAAGGATTTCCTTCGGTAAAAGCGGGAATCGTAAAATGGCCGATGTCCGTGATTCGGCTTTCGTGCGAAAAAAAAGAAACGCTCGTGGATTTGGCGGAAAAAATTTTGCTCGCATGGAGAAAATATTCCGATAAGAGCGCGTTCGTTTTCGCGAAAACCGAAGGCGAGCCACACAACACGATCACTCCGATTGCGCGCCGCAAAGAAAATTTATACGAGCTGGATTTGGTTTTGCGCAACAACATCACGACTAGCGAGCATCCGCTTGGCGTTTATCATCCGCACGCCGAACTTCATCACATCAAAAAAGAAAACATCGGGCTCATCGAAGTGCTCGGCCTTGCGATTTTGCCCGCTCGCCTCAAAACTGAAATGCAATTTTTGGCGGACGCGCTTGTGGCGAAAAAAGACATTTCCAAAGACGAGACGCTTTCAAAGCACGCGGACTGGGCGAACGAAATTCTTCGTAAGCACAAAGTAATTACGCAAAAAAATGTCAATTCGATTTTGCAAAAGGAAATCGGAATCGTGTTTTCGAAAGTCTTGGAACACGCGGGCGTTTTCAAGCGCACGGAAGAAGGCAAAACCGCTTTCCTTCGATTCGTCGAAAAAGTAAATTGTTGAGGGGAAAGTCTCGCTTGAAACTTCGCACATTCGTGCTTGTTGCGAGTTCCCCTCGGTTACAATGCTCCGCATTTTCGCCTACCCCTTCTCCTAGGGGAAAGCCTAACGGCTTTCCCCTAAAACCCCGCTTTCGTGCCGATTTATTCCGCCGTCTTGCCGCGCCGCTCTTCCACAATTTTGTGCACGAGAGTTTCGACGGCGGCGGAAAGTTCGCTTGAAAGCGATGCGATGTCAGTTTCAAGCCGCGAAAACCGACGTGTGGGCGGAATCGTGGCATCGCTTCCCGTGACAAGATATTCCACAGTAACATTCAACACTTTCGCAAGCCGCACCGCCACATCAGCCGGCGGCATAGAACCTTGCGCGCCCAAATACATGTCAAGTGCCCGTTTTTTGATTCCAGCACGATACGCAACTTCCTTTTGAAGCAAGCCAGAATATTCGATTTCCGCCCGCAGACGTTCTGAAAACGTGTTCATGCCATACGTAGTAACATAATTACGATATTGTGTGATTGACATAAACGTAAATACGTTATATTATGTCTATGTAATATCGTATTTACGATATTAAAATCAGGAGGATATCGTATTGTTGAATATAAAGGCAAGACACATAATTTTTGCCGCTTTGCTTGTTTTTTGCGCCGTGCTTTCATCAAATCAGGCTTTTGCGGAACATCAATTTTGCCTGCGAGTGGGAAACGGCGGTGGCACAGGCTTTGCCGAATCCGGCCCAGACGTGTCTTTTTTGTACAATTATGAAGGGCATTTTTTTCATACGGGCGGCGGAATCCAGTACAATGCTGGCGACATCAATCTTTCAGGACATTTTTTCTTTGATTTGAATTTGCAGACGAAAGCACTTCAATGGAAACTTTCCGCAGGCCCTTTGTACCATATCGGTTTTCCCGAAAAAGAAATTGTCAATCAAGACATTTTTCTGTGCGTTGCGCCGAAACTTTTTATTCTGCCGTCGCGCACGGAAATTCAGCTTTTCGGCGGCGTGGGCACTCAAGCTATGACGCTTCATGGCGTTGTGAAAAAAGCGATGACATTTTGGGATTTCAATATGCTTTTCGGTTTGTCGGTTTCGCAACAAGTTGGAATCGTCCGATTTTCAGGCGCGTTTTCGACATGCTCGTACTTCCGCTATGACTTTCCATGCATTCCAAGAATTTCCGCCGGAATTGACATTCTATGCAATGAGCAATGGACGTTCGGTTATACGGCGATTTTTCAGTTTTCGGAATTTATGCCAAATTGTCATAACACTTTTTTCACAGATTTTTATATTCAGGCGGCTTTGAAATATGTATTTTAAATCATTTAATTCAATAGGAAAAACAGTAAAAACAATGTGCGCCATTTCAGCAATTTTGTGCGCAATGTTTGCAATCGCTTGCACTTCCGAAGGAATGCTGACGAACAGCGTGTTCCCAGTTACGGCGCGAGCGACAGAATGCAAAAGGTTTGATGCGGATTTTTCTGGATCGTATACGGCGGTGGTAATTTCAGATCCGCATTTCAGCAGCGGCCGCGAACGGCTGCCCGAAGAATTTTACCAATGGCTGGACGAACTTCCGCAGGAAAGAAAACTGCGATTGTGCCTTGTTCTCGGAGACATCGCAAATCATGGGCTTTCAAGCGAATACGAATTTTACAATGCATTCGTTCAAGAAATGCGCGGACGCGGAATGGAAGTCTACGGAATTTTGGGAAATCACGATGTCTTTGAAAGTGGCGATTTTGGCAGAAATTATCTTTCCGCCGTAGAGCCACATGCGGCATGCTATTCCGTGCGAACGCCTCGGCTTTCCTATTATTTTATTGACACGGCAGACGACCTTGTTGGGCAACCGCAATATTCCGCGCTGGAATCGCAGATGAAGGCGGATTCCAATCCGAAAATAATTCTGTCTCATGTTCCGATTTATGCGCCCACGTCAATATATTATCGCATGAAAAATTCCGTTGAACGCGCAAGGCTGCTTTCTTTGTTTTCAAGGCATAATGTCCGAATGTTTTTGTGCGGACATCTGCATGAACATCATACGTATGACATGGGAACGTTCGAGGAAATCATTGTCAACACTTCGGCGAAAGGAAGTTGGGGCATACTTACAGTGGATGAATCCGCCGGAAAATTTAAGTACGAGAATGTGTCGTCGAAAAATTGATTCGTGCGGAGGGTTTCATACTCCGACGCTTGCGTCGAGGTATGTTGATTCGTGCGAGGGCTTTGAATTTTATTGCATTGCCGCAAAATTCACAAGTTCGCCCTTAAAAGTATTTCCGTTCAATTCGAGCAATTTCACTTCCGCGAAATTTCCGAGCAAATCTTTCGGCGCGGAAAATGCGACTCTTTCGTCGCGCTCGGTTTTTCCCAAAATTTCGTTTGGATTGTCGCGGCTTTGTTTTTCGGCAAGGACAGTTAGAATTTGCCCCACGCGCTCGCGCAATTTTTGCGAAGTAATTTCCAATTGCAAATCGATTATTTTTTGCAAACGCGATTTTTTTTCTTCAAGCGGAATTTGCTCATCCCACTTGGCGGCGGGCGTTCCTTCGCGCGGATTGTAATAGTACATAAATGCGTTGTCGTAACGCACTTCGCGCATCAAAGAAATCGCCTCGGAAAAATCTTCCTCGCTTTCGCCGGGAAATCCAAGCATGATGTCCGTGGTGAGCGCAACATCCGGAATGCGCGCGCGAATTCTTTTCACAAGTTCCAAATAATTTTCCCGCGAATATCGCCGATTCATTTTTTGCAAAATTTTTGTCGAACCGTGCTGCACGGGAAGATGAATGAATTTGCAAACTCGCGCTTCGCTCGCAATCACTTCAATCAATTCGTCGGAAAAATCTTTCGGATGGCTCGACTCAAAACGAATCCATTTTATCGGCGAATTCGTTTTTTCCAAATGGCAAGAAATAATTTTCAAAAGCGCAGGAAAATCAATTTTTCCGAAATCGGAATTTTCGCAAAAATAAGAATTCACGTTTTGTCCCAAAAGCGTGATTTCCTTTACGCCGTATTTTGAAAGCACGTCAAGCTCTTTTAAAATCGAATTCACGTCTCGCGAAATTTCTCGCCCACGAACATAAGGCACAATGCAGTAAGTGCAAAAATTGTTGCAGCCGTGCATAATCGGCACGAACGAACTGAACGCGCCTTGCTCCAAAGAAACGGCCGCAAATTCGTATTTGGAAGAATCGTCCAATTCGAATGTGGAAGCGGCGGAAACGCCATTCCCCTCCCTTGAGGCATCTTCCACAGCAGAAATAATTTTTCCGAAATTCTTTTTTGCGAAAGTGCCCACGACATAATCCACGCAAGGCCAATCTTTTTTCAACGAATGCAAAAGTCGCTCTGCCATGCATCCCATCACTACGAGCGTGAGAGGCTTCGCGCCGTCCT
Source organism: uncultured Treponema sp. (assembly GCA_947174385.1). Lineage (GTDB taxonomy): Bacteria > Spirochaetota > Spirochaetia > Treponematales > Treponemataceae > Treponema_D. The sequence continues at coordinate 3,145 of CAMWIU010000089.1, read as the reverse complement.
TTACGAATTCGGCGGCAATTTCAAGCGACTTGTTTTTCGCGCCGGGCGTTTTTGCACGAACCGCCTTAAGCCCTGAAAAAAATCCAAGCCTTCCGAAAATGCGCTGCTCGGCGGTGGCGCGAACGGAGCAAGTATTGATGACAACGATGTCGGCTTTTTGAACGTCATCCGCCTTTTGCCAGCCACGCGCCAAAAAAAGTTGTTCCACGGCCGCGCTTTCGGCAATGTTCATTTGACATCCATAAGTTTCAAAAAAATAAGTCATTTGAAATATTTATTTTATCGACAAAACATTTTTTTTTCAAGGGCGTATTTTATTTGCAAGGTAAAAACCTTGCAAATAAAACCGGGCTTTCCGTGCTTCTGTTTCACTCCATTCCCACGCTATGCGTGGGAAGGCCTGCGGCGGCACTCCGTATACGCCGTTGCTGGCGTTTGCATGAGCGGAAATTATTTAACTCGTCGCTCGTGCGTGCGACTTGTGCATCCCTTGCGCAAAAAAGGATGCGGATTTTTTCCGCATCCTTTTTAATTCGTTTCGAATTGCTTTGCAGAATCTACAAAACTACAATCGTTCCCAATTCGCGCTCAAAGCGTTTTCGCCCATCACGGCTACAATTTTGCTTCCGTCTTTGAGAGCGGAAACTGGGATTTCCGCAGAATCGATTTTCTTTCCGTCAACTTCGATGCTGGAAATTCCTTTGCAAATGTGCGAAGGATTTTTCACTTCGATTGAAAGATTCATTCCGCGCCAGCGGCGTTCCACTTTGAAGCCGTCCCATTTTTTCGGAAGGCACGGATCAATCAAAAGTCCGTCGTATTGCGGGCGGATTCCCAAAATATATTGCGTGATGGAATAGTAATTCCATGTTGCCGCGCCCGAAAGCCAGGAAACGCGCGTGTTGCCGGCGCGTGGCGAATATGTGGAATACGTCGTCTGTCCGATGACGTAAGGCTCGCTTTGGCGGATTTCCGCGCGGTCGTTGTACGAAGCGGGAAGAGACGCCTTGCAATATTCGTAAGCCTGATCGCCGTTGCCCAAAAGCGTTTCCGCAATCACGCCCCAGCCCTGCGTGTGGTTGAAGATGCCGGAATTTTCTTTGATGCCGAAATTGTAAATCACCGAGCTCATCGTGCCGCGCGGAGCTTTTTTGAAAGGCGGCGCGCAAAGCATCAAGCCATAAGGAGTCGCCAATTTTTCTTTGACCGCCTTCATCGCAAGCCGAGCCTGTTCCTCTGTCGCGGCGTTCGAAAGCACTGCCCAAACCTGCGTGTTGAAATAGACTTGACCTTCGTCCATAGTCTTCGTTCCGTAAACAGTGCCGTCTTCGGTGATCGCCCAAATGAACCATTCGCCGTCCCAGCATTTTTTCTGAATCGCTTCGTCAAGTTTTTTGCGTTCGCCCAACGCCCATTCGCTTTCGGAATTTTTTCCGAGCCGCTTCGCGATGTCGGCATAAGTCGTAAGTCCGAGGCGCAATTGGAACGAAACGAAAAGGCTTTCGCCATGGTAGCCCAAGCGAAGGCAGTCATTCCAGTCGGCGAGCAAGCCACAAGGAAGTCCATCTTTTCCCATGCGCTCAAGATTGAACAAAAGTGCCTGCTTCAAATGCCCGAACACAGTCGCTTCGCCGCCGTCCGCATAAGGAACAACTTCGTTGTAAAAATTGAAGTCGCCCGTTTCCGCGACGAACGCCGGAACGGAATTGAAAAACCATTGGCAATCGTCGCAGCGGAATTCTTCAGGCTTCGGCGGCTTTTCATGTCCCGCGTTGAAGTCCTTCGAAATGACAGGAATCGCGCCACCGTTCTGGCATTGTCCGCTCAACATTCGCACGAGACGCGCTTTGGCTTCTTCGGGAATCGCCGCGCTCACGCCCAAAATATCCTGAACGCTGTCGCGATAGCCCAAGCCGTCGCGCTCGCCATTGTAGACGAGGCTTGCCGCGCGAGACCACGCGAACGTAATGAGACAGTTGTACAAGCCCCAAACGTTCACCGTGTGGTTGATGTCTTCGTCCGGAGTGGTCGCTTTGAAGCTGCCCAATTTGGCATGCCAATTTTTCTTGAGCTTTTCGAACTCTTCGTCGGCGCGAGCAACGTTTCCAAATTCTTTGACGATTTTTTCGCCAACGCGATTCGCATCACCAATTCCGAAAAGCACGATGATTTCCTTTGATTCGCCAGGCGCAAGTTCGATTTCAGTCTGAACGCTTCCGCAAATATTGTCGCCATAAGCGAGCGAATCCGAGCATTTGCCATTGACGACGGCGGCAGGCTCTTTGTAACTTCCATAAGTTCCCAAAAACGCTTCGCGGCTCGTGTCAAAACCAGTGAGCGGAGAATTGCAAAGTGCCATCCAAGAAAGCATCGCCTGAGTTCCTGGCTCTGCGTCAGGAAATTGCTCGAACAAATTTTGGTGCGCAACAAATCTCAAAATATTTCCGTTTCGTTCTCCGCGCGAAATGAAAATCGAATATTGCAAATTCACTTGATCTTCCATTGTATTCCAGTTGTTCGTGAGTTCGCAATATGTGAACGCAGAAAGTTTTCGCGCCTTGTCGGAATTGTTCGTAACCTTGAGCCGCCAATATTCAAAAACCTGCCCGAGCGGAACGTAGTACAAAGCCTCGCTTTTTATTCCAGAATATTCCGAAGTGAATTTCGAATACGCAGTTCCGTGGCGGCATTCGCTCTTGTACTTGTCGAGCGGCTTTCCGACAGGCTGCCAAGAAGCGGACCAATAATCGCCTGAATCGCAATCGCGCAAATAAAAATATCGTCCGGGCTGATCCATCGGAACGGAATTGAAACGAAGACGCATAAAGCGACCCTGCGCGCCCGATTTGTAAAAACCGTAACCGCCCGCGTTGTTCGTGATTACCGCGCCGTACTCCGTAGAACCCAAATAATTGCTCCAAGATGTCGGCGTGTCCGGACGAGTGATGACATATTCCTTCGCCTCGTCGTCGAAATATCCGTACTTCATAAAAACTCCTATTATCTCCTAAAAAATTTTTTAGAAAATTTCTTTTCCTAATTTATTATTGCACTTTAAATTTTTTTTTGCAAGTGATACAATTGCTTTTATAAGAGAATTTAAACAATTTCAACAGGAAAACAACAAAATGACCAAAAAAGAAAT
>CAMWIU010000088.1 GCA_947174385.1 uncultured Treponema sp. | reverse complement strand
ACGAGCCGCGGACGTTACTTCCTCGGGATAGTCGAGGTAAGTTACGTACAGGAGACAGTCGAATGCGGACTTGTCGCCCAGCGAACCCAGCGCGTCTATGATGGCAAGAGCCACTGTCTTGCTGGGAAAATTCTTTTCTTCCTGCGCCCTGTTCATCTGCGTCATGTAGTCGGTGAAAAATTTCACTGACTTGCGAGAAGAGATGCTTTCCACGCATTTGATTGCGCTGGCGAATTGGGTTTCGTCCAAAAAGCCTCTTTCGTATGCGGACTTTGCCGCGCCGAAATATTTTTCTCCCAGTTCCGCCGCCCGTGTCCACTGGTTCTCTGCGAGAACTTTCGCGCACTCGAGCTGGAAGCTGGCAAGGTCGCGGGAATTTTGTGAATTTCCCATTATTATCATAGCCCTTTCTAGCGTGTTTTCCGCGAGTTCCGAACGCAAAGTTGGAGAAATTTCATTTTTTTGATAGATTTTGAAGAGCGTTTTCAGAGAATCCAAATCCGCGCCTTCAATTTCCTCGAGAATCTCGTTGAGAGACTTGTCGGCGATTTTCGCAAGCGAATTTTCCGCCGAAGGTCGGATTTCCGACCAAATTCCTAGGCGCAGGACGGAATACAGCGGAGTGAATGACGAGCCGCTTCCAATCCTCCCGAGCGTTTCCACGGCTTTGCGCTCGCTTTCTCCCGCCGCAGTTCCCGAAGAAGTGGCATTGGAAAGGAATTCGTTTATGAATTCGACGCACGGCTCAAAGTTTTTCCTGACATAGAATGCCGCCATCTTGTCAAAGACGCTCACGCGAACATTGTCGTCGTCGAACGCGAAAAAAACACCCTTGAGAATGTCAATCGTTTCTTTTTGGGCGCGCTCGTATTCCGCTTCAGGAAGTGAAAGAGTCGCCGCCACCGCAAGCCCTGCAAGGTCTCGGTCGTCCTTGAGAATCTCGGAATTTTCCACGACGAATTCCAGCGCGGTCATTGCGAGCGAGGAATTTTCGCCAGCGCGTTTTACCGCCGCGGTTTTTTCGGAAATGTCGCCTTTCAAGAATTGGACGAGCGGTTCTTGCGCCGCGAGAATTTTTTGAGGGAATGCAAGACAGAATGCCGATGCCATGAATGTCGCGCAAAAAAGAATCTTTTTCATAAGAACTCCAAAATTTTCAAGATGAATTCGCTAGGCGGACGCGCCGTCTTATTTTGCGTCTTTTTTCAGTGAGGATTGCGCGGCATTGAAAAATTTTTCCGCATCCTCTATTGAAGAAAAACTATTTTCCGAAGAGTAAGTAACATCAATGCCTCCCGCTTTTGGATCGCTTTGTTTCGAAGAGTTTCCGTTTCCCGCTGCGGATTGATTTTCATGCTTTTCGGAATCCATTTTTTTGTAGATTGCATCCGCATTTTCTGCGATGTAATCTTTTTCCGAAGCGTCGTCGTCATCCCCCTCCTCGTTCCGAAGCTCGTTTATGGCGAGTTCCTCGTTTTTCTGCTCCTCCGGAATCACCTTGTACACGAACGTGAGAATTGCGTTGCGCATGCTTGGCTCGAGGTGCGTGCATTCGATGTGGAGGCGCGACTGGTTGCTCGCTTGGTTGAATTCGACGGAACGGACTGCGCCGTACATCACTATTAGAGTGTCGTCAATTTCAAATTGAAGTTTCATCTGAATGTTCGGAACGCCCTTGCCGCCCACACGGATAAGCGCGCCGTCCGAACTTATGTCTTCGATGAGGCACTTGTAGCCCGGCGCGGTTTCAATTCTCAGGAAATCAGTGACGGTTTCCTTTATCAGGTAGAATTGCGCGTTTATGTTGCATTCGGTGCGGATTGAGCGGCGTTTTTGCATGCGCGTTATGTCTTCGGACTGTCTCAAGAACAGCACCTGCCTTCCGAGAAAAATGCCGGTTCGCAAGACGCGCGTGTCGAAGACATAGGCGGCATCTCCCTTTCGCCAGAGATATATATTGATGTCCTTTCCAATCCAATCGTCCGCAGGAATGGGAATCCTGCCGTTTTGAACTGGCATCATTATCGCTATTTCGCTCGCGTTGTTCACAATCATCGATGAAAAAATTCCGCTTCCCTTGAGTATGATTCTCAATTTTTGCTTGCTGGCGAGCTGGCGCGTGGATTTGAGTCCGCGCTTGTTGTCGGCGGAAAGTTCGACCTTCGTTCGGAATTTGTAGAGCTTTGAGAGAAATTGCTGCACTTTTGGATCGTTTTCCGTGCGATCTTTCTTTGATTTTTCAACTATCGTGGCGACGCATTTTGAAATCGCTTGATCCGAAACGTAAAGCGAAAGCGGCTCTTCGATTCCGGTTGACTTGGCGAGTTTCCAAAGCATCGCGATTTCCGAAAGCGTAAAATTATTGTCAAGTCCAGTCGCGAAAAAATTCAGCATGTTCGAAGACGACTTGAAGAACCACACGCCCAAAATAAGGACGAAGCCTCCTGCCACGACTATCATTGCGTTCAAAAAAAGATTCAAATTCGATTCTCCCCGCGCCACTTGAAAAACAGCGCAAAATCTTCTAACATCTATATTATATGACAAAAACAAAATTTTATCTACAGTTTTTTTTCGTTGTGGCGATTTTTGTCCTGCCCCCGCTTTTCGCGCCGTTTTTTTCTGGTGGAGAAAATGTTTTTGAATTTACGGGATTTTCATGGTGGAACGCGGCGTGTCTTTTGGTTGCCGCGCTATTGAATTTTTTTGAAGAAGAGAGCGTTTTTTCCGCAGAAAAAAAAGATTACTCGAAAAGCATGAATTCTCGTCCGCAATTTTTTGATTCATGCGGAGTTTTTTTTGATTTTTCATCGGGCAAGGGAAAAATCCCTCGCGTCATCGTATTCGCTGAATTCCTAAAGACATTCGGGATTTTGTGCGCGATGCAGGCATTTTTTGAATTTCTCGGATTAGTGCTGAAAGTTCGTCCTGCCACGATAATTTGTTTTCCGGGCAATGTCAATATCGCGCAAATTTTGTCTTGGGCTGCCGCGCTATTTTCGGCTGCGTTCTACGAGGAAACTCTTTATCGCGCATACCTTCCGTTTTCGCTGAAAAGAATTTTTTCCAAAAAATGTCGTTCGCAAAAAGAACGTTTGAACGCCGAAAACGAGGTTACGGCGGAAACAGATTCTGCACAAAGTGGAAAGCGAGCGCAGTTTTGTGACGCGGCGTTTGAAATCATCGCAATCGCAATTTTCGGATTCTCGCATTTGAGAAATGGTATTCTTGCCGTAGCGAACGCTTTGGTCGCAGGATTTTTTCTTAGACGGTGCGCGGTGAGGACGGGCGGAATTCAGGCTGGATTTTTCGCACATTTTCTTTACAACGCGCTCACGCTCGCGTTGATGATGGCAGTTGGCTTTGCCATAAATTAGAATTGCTACGAACTTGTGCAGTTTTGTGTAAATTTTGTATGAAAAAGCATTCAAATTGAACACGTTTCTAGATAAAAATTCGCTTTACGCGCTTTGAAACGCTCGTGAGGATTTCGTATGAAATCGTGCCTTGCGCGTCCGACAAGTCCTGCGCCGTGCAAAGCGCGCCGCTTTCTTTTGGCCCAAAAATCACGACGCGATCGAAACGCTTTGCGTCGCTTTTCATGCCGATTTCCGCCATGCATTGATCCATGCAGATGCGTCCGCGCACTGGATATTTTTTTCCGTTTATCGCAACTTCAAGTCCTGGCGACGCTCGGCGCAAAAGCCCATCGGCGTAGCCAATCGGCAGAACGGCGATTTTCGTTTCTCTCTCGCTTGTCCAAGTGCAGCCGTATGAAACGCTTTCGCCTTTTGCAAAATGCCGAATTGCGCTCACGCTTGTTACGAGAGCCATGACGGGCTTTGGCTCGAAGCGGATTCCTTTTTGCGATAAATATTTTTGCGTGATTTTTCCCGCGCAATATCCGTACAAAATTATTCCCGGGCGAACCATGTCGAACTGCCATTCGGGGCGGTCGAGCAAAGCCGCGCTGCTCGAGCAATGGACGATTCCCGCATCGATTTTTTCCGTGCGAATAGAATTTATCGCAAGCGAGAATTTCTCGTATTGACTTTGCGCGTAATCGCGATATTTTTTGCTCGTTTCGTCCGCGCTTGCGAAATGCGTGCAAATTCCGCCGAGCGAAAGGATTTGCGATAAGGCGATTTTTTTTGCCAAATCTTTTGCCTCGTGCGGAAGGCATCCGATTCTTCCCATTCCCGTATCGACTGCGAGATGCACGGCGAATTTTTCATTTGTTTTTTTCGCAGAATTTTTTTGAGACTTGAAAAATTTTTTCGCGGCGGCTTCAATCAAATCGATGTATTCCGCGTCTCCGACAAGCGGCGTGAGATTGTATTTTACAAGCGAGCGCATTTCGCTTTTATCGCAAAGGCTCAAAACCAAAATCGGCCGCGAGATTCCGGCCTTCCGAAGCTTGATTCCCTCGCCCACCGTGGCGACTGAAAGAAATTCCACGCCGCATTCTACGGCTTTTTTCGCGCAACGCACCGCGCCGTGTCCGTAGGCATCGGCTTTGACTGCGGCGCAGATTTTCACGCCCGGGCGCAGATTTTGCTTTATCTGCGCGATGTTGTGCGCGAGATTATCAAGATAGATTTCCGCGATTCTCATTTGAAAGAAAATGATACAACTTTTTTGCGCTTTATTCAATAGAACTAATTATGCAAAATTGGATTTTTTCGCGCGACCACTTGTCTTGTTTTCTTGAATTCGTTATAATGATAATGCTATGAAAATGTCATTTACAAAAAGTTTCAAACGTGTTTTTGTCATTGGCGCGATTTTGCCGCTCGTGTTTTTTTCTTGCCAATCAACATCCAAGCAGGACTCGCTCGGCGATTCTAATGAAACAAAGACTTCGGTGGGTTCGTCGGAAAGCGAAAAGTCGAGGCTTAATGATATAAATATCAGCGTGGTTTCTTCTCCGAACGCGACTTCAAAGGGAAAGCCTTTTTCCGCGCCGTACAATATTCACGTGGCGAAATCGGATGGAACTTCGTGCGCTAACTTTTCTATTATCGTGGAATATCCTGCGGCGCGTGATGTGGATTCAATTTCATTTGAAAAGGGAACGCTTGTAACAGATGAAAGCGGGAATGCCTCTTTTTCCGCGCCCACTCCGCAGTTTTCAGCGAAATCATTGGTTTCATTTTATCCTGAATCTTCCCCTGCCTTAAAAAACTTGGCGGAGGCTTCCAAGGCGACTGCCGCATGGAACGTGCGCACGAACGTCACGGCTCGCTCGGGCATTTTGGTTTCGGTTGTGGATTACAGTCAAGAAGGAAAAATGATTGTGGGCGGCGGCTCACAGCCTTCCACGCAGGCTTTGACGGCCGCTTTGTGGAAGAGCGGACTTATGGGTGCGCAGAACGCGGATTTCCATAATTCGGTGGACGCGGACGATTCGGCGAGAATTCAAGCCGACGCGAAAAGGCTCGTGAGCGGAAACACAACTTTCCGATACGTGGTCTACGGCCGCGTAAAGTACGCCGAAAAAATGAGCCAGGACGCGCAGGGAAATTGGATTGTCTCGCTTAAAGGCGATGTCGGCGCGCTCGAACTTGCCATGGGAAAAGTTCTTCTCAAGGCGAATAAATCCGTTTCTGTGAAAGACAAATCGCAATGGAACGCGCTGAAAAATGCGCAGGAAGAAATGGCGCGGCAGTTCGCCGAAGAAATCCTCTACGGACTTTAAATTAAATTTTAAGGAATTAAAATGCTTTACCTTGACACTCGCGACAAAAGCGTAAAGGTCGATTTCAAGTCGGCCGTGATGGGCGGAATGAACGCCGCGACGGGCGGACTTTATGTTCCGGAAAATTTCCCGAAAATCGACTTGGAAAAAATTTCAGGCGAAAATTCCGATTTCCGAAAAATCGCGTTCGAAATGATTTTGCCTTATGTCGAGGGCGAAATTCCCGAAAGCGACTTGCGCGCGCTCATCGACGACGCATATCCTTTCGATCCGCGCCTCGTGAAAATAGACGGCTCGTCCTATGTGCTCGAGCTTTTCCACGGACCGACATGCGCGTTCAAGGATTTCGGAGCGCGTTTTATGGCGCGGGCAATGTCGTATTTCAATCGCGGCGAGGACGGACGGCTTCACATTTTGGTGGCTACTTCGGGCGACACTGGAAGCGCGGTTGGCTCTGCGTTCCACAATGTGGAAGGCTTGGACGTTACGATTCTTTATCCCGACGGGAAAATCTCTCCGCTTCAGGAAAAGCAGCTTTCCACTTTTACGGGAAACGTGCGCGCGCTCAGGGTAAAAGGCTCGTTCGACGACTGCCAAAAATTGGTGAAGACCGCTTTTACCGATTCCGATTTGCGAAAAAAATTCCGGCTTTCTTCCGCAAATTCAATAAACATTTCGCGACTTTTGCCGCAAAGTTTTTACTATATGCACGCGGCGTTGCAGGCGAAGCGCGAAAATCCCGAAAAGAAAATCATCGTTGTCGTTCCGAGCGGAAATTTCGGAAACCTTACGAGCGGACTAATCGCGCGGGAAATGGGCGCGCCAATCGAAGGCTTTGTCGCGGCGACGAATTCCAACCATACGATTCCTGACTGGATTGCGACGGGCAAATACGAAGCGCGACCTTCCGTGGAGACATTCGCAAACGCGATGGACGTGGGCGCGCCCTCGAACTACGAGCGCATTTCGAACATGTATTCGCTTGACGATGTGAGAAGGCTTTTCGCTTCGTTTTGGCTCGACAACGACGGAATAATCGAAGCGATTCGCGATTGCGAGGAAAAATGCTCCTACACGATAGATCCGCACGGCGCGGTGGCGTACAAGGCTTGGCAGGACATAATGCGCGGCGGACTTTCGAAAGTTTCGCCCGAAGCGGACATTTCAAAGCCTGGTCTTACTCCGAATGTTCCCGATTGGGCGGATTGCGCGAAAGATTCCGTGGGAATCATTTTGGAAACCGCCTCCCCCGCGAAATTCGGGCAGACCGTAAAGCTTGCCACGGGAAAAGAGCCTGCGCTCCCCGAAAGGCTTGAGCGCGTCATGCATCTTCCCGACAATTCCGTTCCGATGGAAAACGACTACGCGAAATTCCGCGCATGGCTTGAAGAAAACTTGCGCTGACATCGCGCGATTTTTCTACATATCCTTGTAAGTCTGCACAGCATCTTCCAAATGCTCGATTTTGATTTCGGCTTGCTTGAACATTTCAAGCGAGTCGGATTCGTCGTGGTAATGCTTTTCGCAGACGACGCGCTTTATCCCGCAATTTATGATCAGCATCGCGCAAGTGCGGCACGGCGTCATCTTGCAATAGACCGTTCCGCCGTCAATCGAGATTCCGCGCTTGGCTGCCTGGCAGATCGCGTTCTGCTCGGCGTGAACCGTGCGAACGCAGTGCTGGGTCGTTGAGCCGTCGTCGTGAAGCATTTTCTTTAGAAGATGCCCCTTTTCGTCGCAATGCGGCAATCCGGCGGGACTTCCGACGTATCCTGTGACCAAGATTTGGTTTTCGCGAGCGATGACGCAGCCGCTCCGCCCGCGATCGCACGTGGCGCGCTTTGCAATCGTCCGCGCCACTTCCATAAAATATTCGTCCCAAGTCGGGCGCACATATTTTTCTTCCGCCATATTTTTCTCCTATAAAAAGTCAATTTCGAAAAATAAAATTTTCAAAGAAAGCCGTTTTGATTCGGTTTTGCGAATGAGAAAATTGTATCAGAAAAAATGGATTTGGTCTAGCAACGCTGTCAACTATAACAACGCTGATGAATTTTTTCGGTACGTTGATGTCAATTCGAACTGCGATTTTTCCATATTGACAAACAATTTCATTTCGCTATAATTTTTTGAAAGCCGATTATGGAAAACACATCCCGCTCACAAAAAAACATCCTCGTATTCGCGGCGTTCTTGCCGCTCGCGCTTTCGGCGGCTTTGGCGGGATTTCTTTTTTTCCGAGCAACGTCGATAAAGGGAGCGGCATCCGAGCCACTTTCGAAAGAGGAAATTTCAGAGCTTCAAGAAGACATTCGCGGACGCTATCCCGAGCAAATTTTGCGCTCGCTTCCCTATCATCTTCTTCCGCCCGAATTCGACACGAACGCAAAGTCCGCGATTTTGATAAACGCCGAAACAGGCGAAGTCCTTTTTGAAAAAAACGCGGACGCGGAGATTCCTCCGGCTTCGATGACGAAGCTTTTTTTGATTTACGGCGCGCTTCAAAAAGTGCGCGAAGGAAAAGCCTCACTTGACGACATAATTGCGATTGACAAGCGAGCGATTGCCGCCGCGATGCCGCCGCGCTCTTCGCTTATGTTTTTGGGAATGGGACAAATCGTAACCTTGCGCGAACTTTTGCAAGGCTTGAGCGTTGCAAGCGGAAACGACGCAGCGCATCAAGTGGCGTTCGCGCTTTACGGCTCGATGGAAAATTTCATATCGGAAACGAACGCTCTCATAAATTCGCTCGGCCTTCAAAAAACGCGCATCGTGGAATCGTCGGGCTATTCGGAAGAAAACATCACCACGGCTCGGGAAATGGCGGCTTTCTGCAAAATTTATCTGGAAGAATTTCCTTACACATTGAACGAATTCCATTCGATGAAAAAATTTACTTTTCCCAAAGAAAAAAATATTCCTCCCGAACAGCGCGGGCGCGGACGGCAGAATTTTTCGCACGGAATTCCAAGGGAAATTTGGACTTCGTTCACGCTTGAAAACACGAACAAACTTTTGGGCGCGCTCGAAGGCTGCGACGGAATCAAGACCGGCCACATTGACGAAAGCGGCTACAATCTCGCGCTTACGACGACGCGCGACGGCGTGAGATATATTTCCGTAACGATGAAAGGTCCCGGCGCGAATATGGCAGAAGGCGACCGAATGCGTTGCGCCGACGGAACTGTTTTGCACGAATGGGCGCACGGCGCGTTTTGCGAAATCGAATTTCCTCAAAATGAAGAATTCAAAGTTCCGCTTTATGGCGCGAAAAAAAAGTCGGTGGCACTTCGCGCGGCGTTCGAAAGAAAATTCGTCGCGCCGAAAAATCCGATTCAAGCGGAAAACGGAATCTTTGCCGCCGCGAAGCAGCCTGCGGAAGGCGACGAAATTGAAGACGTGCGATTTGAATTCTTTGTGCCGGAATTCCTTTTCGGGAAAGTCGAATGCGGCGCGGCTTACGGAAAGATTGTCGCAAGCAAAAACGGAATCTCGCTTGCGGAAATCCCGCTCGTGGCGCAAAGGGGCGCAGACGAAGCGGGCGGATTTGTGAGACGCTGTGACGCGCTGCGGCTAAAAATGAAAAACGGCCGCCATTGATTCGTGCGCAGGGATTCCTAACTCGATCGGAAGTTTTGGGTATGTTGATTTATGTG
>CAMWIU010000087.1 GCA_947174385.1 uncultured Treponema sp. | reverse complement strand
AAATGCAAATTTGCAAACGCGGCTCGCGTTCATGCGCGCGCACAAATTCTTCCGTGATGAATTTGAATTTTTTTTGCGCGTTGGTGGAATTGATTTTCGCGAAAATTTCTTCGTCCAAAAAATTCACGCGCGAATAAAAATCGTCGGCATATTCGTAAACGGCGCAAAGCAATTCTTCTTTTCCGGAAAAATAATTGTAGAGCGAGGCTTTTTTTATTTGCAAACTTTGCGCGATGTCCGAAAGCGAAACCGCGCCCATTCCGTTTTTAAAAGCGGAAAAAAGCGCAGCCTCAATTATTTTCGCGCGCGTGATTAATTTTCGCGACATTTTTTCATTGATACCAGCGAACGTAATCGACTTGCATTTGACATTCTTGCAAATCTTTCGGAATGTCGCCGCCGAGACTTCCGCCCATCGCAACGTTCATTATGACATAAAAATCTTTGTCGAACGGCCATTTCCAAAAAGCGTCCTTGCCTTCTTCGTGCGGATTTTCATAGGACGAAAACGGAACGCCGTCATAATACCAAGTGATCGCATCTTCCGTCCAATGAATGGCGTAAGTGTGCCATTTTTTCGAGACGTTTTTCAAAACCGTGAATTCGCTGTGAATCGGATTTCCGCCGTAACCCGCGCGGCAATGAAGCGTTCCATAAATTTTTTCGCCCCAAACATTCGCCGAAGATTCCATCACGTCGATTTCGCCGCTTCGCGGCCATTGTCCATATTCGGATTTTTGCGGCAACATCCAAAGCGCGGGCCAGCAGCCTTTTTCTTCCGGAACTTTCGCGCGGAATTCTATGTAGCCGTAAGTGAACGCTTTTTTCGAACGCGAAAGCAAGCGCGCGCTCGTCCATTTGCCGTCAATTTTTTTCGCCTTGATTGTAAGCACGCCGTTTTTTACAAAAGAATTTTCCCTGTCTTTCGTGTAGTTTTGCAATTCGGAATTTCCCCAGCCATGCGCGCCAGTATTGTAATCCCAATTTTTAGGATTCGGCTCGTCGTCCGCGCCATCAAATTCATCCGACCAAACAAGATTCATCGACTTCACAAATTCTGGAGTCACATTTTTTTTCTCGCAAGAAATTAAAATTGTCGAAGTGAGCGCAATTAAAAAAAATGAATTTGTTCTTCGCGGACTTACAATGCAATGAACGAGCTTTTGTAAAAAAATCGAAGTCAAAATTGACACGTCATTTTTGCGCCAATTTTTAATATTCATAAACATGAAATTATTATACCATGAATCCGAATGTTCGCCAAGCGAAAAAAATTCCAAAAAATGAATTGCTATTTTGCAAGTGCAACTAGGCAAAGAAATAGAAATTCGTTAGAATTGAATTATGTCTAAAATCGTTTGTTTTGGCGAATTGATGTTGCGTCTCGCGCCCGAAGGTTACGAACGTTTCGTGCAGGCGAAAAAGCTGAATGTGGAATTCGGCGGCGCGGAAGCGAATGTCGCAGTTTCGCTTGCGAATTATGGCGCGGATTGCGCGTTCGTGACGAAACTTCCGCAAAACCAATTGGGACAAGCCGTGCTGAATTCTTTGCGTCGTTACGGAGTGGATGTTTCGCATGTGGCGCGCGGCGGCGAGCGGCTTGGAATTTATTTTTTGGAAAAAGGCGCGGCGCAACGTTCGAGTCTTTGCATTTATGATCGCGCGCATTCTTCATTTGCAGAATCTTCGCCGGACGATTATGATTGGGAAAAAATTTTCGCGGGCGCAAAATGGTTTCACATCACGGGCGTTACCCCCGCCCTTTCCAAAAATTGCGAATCGCTCGCGCTGGAAAGTTGCAAAGAAGCCAAACGTCTCGGCTTGAAAATTTCGTGCGACTTGAATTATCGAAGCAAATTGTGGTCGATGCAAAAAGCAAAAAAAGTCATGACGGAAATTTCAAAATACGTTGACCTTTGCATCACGAATGAAGACGACTTGAAAAATGTTTTTGGCATCGCGACAAATCACACCGATACAGATTCGGGAATCATCGATGTGGAAGCGTACAAAAAAACAATTTTGCTCGCCGCAGAAAAATACGGATTTTCGCAAATCGCGCTCACGCTGCGAAAATCCATTTCCGCGAGCAAGAATAATTGGAGCGCGATTTTTTTTGACGGAGAAAAAATTTTCCAAAGCCGCGCGTATGACATCGACATCGTGGAGCGAGTTGGATCGGGCGATGCTTTCGCGGCAGGATTGATTTTCGCGTTGAACGAAAATTTTTCGGCACACGATGCTTTGGAATTCGCGACGGCAGCGGGCTGCCTCAAGCATAGCGTCGAAGGCGACTTCAACATGGTGAGCGCGGAAGAAGTAGAACGCCTCGTCCACTCGTCGGGCAGCGGGCGAGTGATTCGTTGAAAAGTCGCTAATGAGGAGAAATAAAATGAAACAATTGACAAGTTCGCAAAGAAAAATTTTGAGCGCGGCGGCAAGCAAATTGAACGCGCTTGTGATAATCGGACAAAACGGGCTTTCCGAAGGCATCGTAAAAAAATGCGCCGAATGCCTTGAAAATCACGAATTGGTGAAAATCAAATTCAATGAATTCAAGGACGAAAAAAAATCGCTCACCGAAGAACTGTGCCAAAAAACCGGCGCGGCTTTGGTGCGAATCATCGGAAACACGGCGATTCTATACAAAGAATCAAGCGACGAAGAAAAGCGCAAGCATTTTATTTAGCAAAAAATCGACAATCTAAATTTTGCCAAAGAAAATTTATGCGACAATTTCGCACATTTCCTTGGCACAAAAAGAAAATTGCGATATAATTTTCTTTATGAAAACTTTTTCAAAAGAAAATTTTAAATTTTTGTTTTCCGCAATTTTCCTCGCCTTGATTTTTTCTTGCGCGAAAAATCAAAATCCAAAAATCGTGCGGCCGGAACAAGGCGTTTATTATTGCATTTTTGTGCGCTCGTTCGCGGATTCAAACAGCGACGGAATTGGCGATTTGAACGGCATCGCTTCAAAACTCGATTATTTGGAAAATCTCGGCGTGAGCGGAATTTGGCTTATGCCGATTTTTTCTTCGCATTCTTATCACGGCTACGATGTTGACGATTACTACAATGTGAATGAAGAATACGGAACGATTTCCGATTTGCAAAATCTTTGCGCGAAATGCGCCGAACGCGGAATCGCGGTGATTTTGGATTTGCCGCTGAATCATTCTTCAAGTAACAACGAATGGTTTTTGCAATCGATTGACGAAAACAATCCGAAACATTCTTGGTATCGCTGGGCGAATCCGCAAAAAAATCCTGACATAAATTTCAATGCGACGATTTGGCAGCACAAAGTTTGGAACAAGCGCGGCGAAAATTTTTACAGCGGACTTTACTTTGACGGAATGCCGGATTTCAATCACGACAATTTTGAAGTGCGCGATGAATTCAAAAACGTGATAAAATTTTGGATTGAAAAAGGCGTGTCGGGATTTCGCTTCGATGCGGCGGGGCACATTTACAATTCGGCGAAACTTCCTTCGAGCGTAAAAGACGGGCAAGAACGCGCGTTGAATTTTTGGAACGAAATTTGTTCTTATGCGAAATCCGTCAAAAGCGATGTTTTTATGGTCGGCGAAGTTTGGGAATCAAATGGAATTCGCGCCGAATATATGCGCTCAATTCCTTCGACTTTTCATTTTGATTTGGGAACGAAAATTATAAACGCGATAAAAAATTCTGACGGCTCGAACAATGCGATTGCGGCGGGACTTTTCAACGACTACGAATTGTACGCGCAAAAAAATCCTGATTTTATCGACGCGCCATTTTTGACGAATCACGATCAAAATCGTTCGCCGCTTCAATTTAAAAATGACGAGCGTTGCGTAAAACTTGCCGCAGCGATGTATTTGTTTTTGCCGGGAATTCCGTTCGTTTATTACGGCGAGGAAATCGCAATGAACGGCGCGAAGCCCGACGAGCAAATTCGAACGCCTTTCATTTGGTCTAGCAAATCGCCGGAAAAAATGCAGGCAAATTGGATTGAATCAAAATACAACGCGAAGACAAAAGGCGCGGCCGAACAACTCAAGGATAAGAATTCCGTTTTGAATTTTTACAAGAGCGCGATTCATTTTAGAAATTCGAACGAAGTTTTTTCGCGCGGAAAATTTCTTCCTTACGAAACAAAAAATTCGAAAATCACTTCTTGGACTTTGGAGCAAGGCGAAAAAAAAGTTTTCGCATTTTTCAACTTGGCGGACGAAACGCAAAAAATCGCGCGGCCAGAACAAAGCGAAAATTTCAAAATTCTTTTTTCGTCAGATCCGCGCGATGCGAAAATTTCCGAAAACGAAATTTCGCTTCCACCGAAAAGCGCAGTGATTTTTGGAAATTGATTCGCGTTAGAATTCGTTGAAAATCCTTTTGCAATATAATTCGAAATCTGCGCGAATTTTCCTACAGAAAACTCGGTAGCAAGTCGCAAGACTTGCGTATGAGTTTGGGCTGTGCACAATTCCAAATAAAAAATGCCGAGCACTGCTCGGCATTTTCAAATCATTTCATCTTCGACAGCGAAAAACAATCTAGCGTTTCACTTGGATTTTTTCGAGCTTCCAAATGTCGCGGACATAATCTTCGATTGTGCGGTCGCTTGAGAACTTTCCGCTGTTCGCGATATTTATCAAAGCCTTTTTCGCCCAAGATTTTTGGTCGGTGTAAGCGGTGGCGAGTTTTTCGTGCGCCTGGCAATACGCGCCAAAATCCGCGAGAATGTAGTAGACATCAGGTCGCTGGCCTTCCACGCCGTAAACCAAAGAATCGTGCAATTCCTTGAAAATCTGGCGTGTAGAATCGTAAGTGCCGTCCACAAGTTGCTCCACCACTTTGTTCAACGCGGGATTTCTCGCAAGGCATTCTTGCGGATTGTATGAATGCTCGGCTTCCATTTTGATGATTTCGTCGCTTGTAAGTCCGAAAACGAACGCATTCTCTTCGCCCGCCTCGCGCACGATTTCAATGTTCGCGCCGTCGAGCGTTCCAAGCGTGAGCGCGCCGTTCACCATGAATTTCATGTTGCCAGTTCCGCTCGCTTCAAATCCGGCGGTAGAAATTTGCTCCGAAACATCGGACGCGGGGAAAATCTTTTCGGCGATGCTGACGCAATAATTTTCCACGAACACGACGCGAAGTTTTCCGCGAACGCGACGATCATTGTTGACGCGATCAGCGACAGTGTTGATGAGCTTGATGATGCTTTTCGCGCGTCGATAGCCCGATGCAGCCTTTGCGCCGAAAATGAAAGTTCGCGCCGGCGGATTGTAACTCGGATCTTCGATAAGGCGATTGTACAAATACATAATGTGAAGCACGTTGAGAAGCTGCCGCTTGTATTCGTGCAAGCGTTTCACCTGAACGTCGAAAATGCTGTCGGGATCGAGGAAATCGTTTTGCGTGTGCTTGAGATATTCGGCGAGAGCCTGCTTGTTCGCATGCTTAATCTCAATCAATTCTGTAAGGCTCTTGTCGTCGTTTACGAATTTTTCCAATTCCTTGAGCCGCGTCAAATCCTTTTCCCAACCGTGTCCGATTCGCTTTGTGATGAATTCCGAAAGCAAAGGATTCGCGTTCAAAAGCCAGCGGCGTTGCGTGATTCCGTTTGTCTTGTTGTTGAATTTCTGCGGATAAATTTCTGCCCAATCCTTGAGTTCCTTCGACTTGAGCAATTCCGTGTGAAGTTCCGCCACGCCGTTCACGCTGAAGCAAGCATGGATCGCGAGCCAAGCCATTCGAACAAGTCCATTTCCGATGATTGACATTCGGTTTTGTCGCTCGTAATCATCCGGAAATTTCTTGCGCAAATCTTCCACAAAGCGGCGGTTGATTTCTTCCACGATTTGATAAATGCGCGGCAGCAATCCTTGGAAAATATCGATCGGCCATTTTTCCAAAGCTTCGGCAAGAATCGTGTGGTTTGTGTAGGCGAATGTTTTTGTAACGATGTCCCAAGATTCGTCCCAACTCACGCCGTATTCGTCCATGAGAATTCGCATCAATTCGGGAATCGCAACGACGGGATGCGTGTCGTTCAATTGAATCACATGAAGCTCGGGGAATTTTCGGAAATTCGTTCCGTAGTTCGCGACAAAGTGGTGAACCAAATCCTGCAAACTCGCGCTTGAGAAAAAATATTGCTGCTTCAATCGCAACGTTTTTCCGCTCGGACCGGAATCGTTCGGATAAAGAACGCGGCTGATGTTCTCTGCGGAATTCTGGCGTTCCACGGCGCGATTGTACTGCATGTCGTTGAAAAGCTGCAAATCAAATCCATTGGAACTTGTGGCTTCCCAAAGGCGCAATGTGTTCACGGTGTTCGTTCCGTAACCGACAATCGGCATATCATAAGGCGTGGCGGTAACTTCCTCGGCGTTTTCCAAATGATAGCTGTCCTGGCCGTCGGGCGTTTTTCCGTAGACAATGTTTCCGCCAAATCGAACAGTCACGGCAAGGTCGCTGCGCTTTGTTTCCCAAGGATCGCGGTGGACAAGCCAATTGTCCGGATATTCGACTTGGTAGCCGTCCTCGATGTGCTGCTCGAACATTCCGTATTCGTAGCGGATTCCGTAGCCATGTCCCGGATAATCCAACGTGGCGAGGCTGTCCAAAAAGCACGCGGCAAGACGACCCAAGCCGCCATTGCCCAAGCCCGCGTCCGGCTCCTGATCTTCCACCAAATTGTAGTCGATGTTCATGTCCTTGAGGACTTCTTTTACCGCGTCCTTGATTTCCATATTGATGAGATTGTTGCTGAGCGCGCGTCCCATCAAAAATTCTGCGGACAAATAGTAGACTTGGCGCACGGGCTTTTTTTCGTATTCGGCGCGGGTGGCCATCCAATTTTCCAAAATGAATTCTCGCGTAGAAGCGGCTACAGCATCGTAAAGATCGTGGCTGTTTGCGTGAACAATGTCCTTTCCGTATTGCTGCTTTAGTCGCTCTTTGAGAGCGTTCTTAAATCTTTCAGCATCAAATTTCATTTTAAAACTCCTGTAAGTTTTTTTCGCCGCCAAAATAAAAAATGGAAGCGATATAAATATAATTTGCTCGCCGCAAAAATCACGGCAAACCAATCACCAAAATAAATCAACTATTAAAATTGCCGCCTAATTTGCGTCGTCAATTTTAATGTCGAGTTTCTTTCAGAAACTCGCTTATATACTGCCGTTTTTCATTTCATTACAAAACGGCGTTTTCAGCAATTCGAAAGTTGATACTTTCTTCATTGCTGAAAATCAAGGACGCTTGTCAATCGCCATCAAAATCACGTAGGATTTCGCGGGAATGACATAACGATTTTGCGCGCCCAAGATTTCTTCTTTGCCGGCTTCGAGAATTTCTTCTCCTTCCGGGAACGAAGTGTCCAAAACTCGCGCCCAAACTTTTCCATCGGCGAGGCTCGGCAAAATCAGATTCATATCGTGCGCGTCCGTGTTGATCGCGAAATACAAATCGCTGTCAAAGCCGCCATCGCTTTTTTGGAAACGGCTTCCATAAATTTCATACGCCAAAAATCTGCTGAGCTTCGACCAGTCTGGAATGCGCCCGTCGTAGTCGTACCAAATCACTTCCACGCCGTTTCGTTTTTCCGATTCGCTTTCGCCGAAAAATTCCGTTCGCGAAAGGCAAGGATGCGCCTTGCGGAATTTTATAAGGCGGCTTGTGAATTCCACAAGGCTTTTATTTTTTTGCGCGAACGTCCAGTCGAACCAAGCAAGTTCGTTGTCCTGGCAATAGGCGTTGTTGTTGCCGCGCTGCGTCCTGCGGAATTCGTCGCCGCCCAAAATCATTGGAGTGCCCACCGCCGTCAAAAGCGCGGTAAGGAAATTTTTTATTTGCCGCGAGCGCAACGCTTCGATTTTTACGTTCGTGCATTCGCCTTCAAATCCGTGATTGTAAGAATTGTTGCCGTCGCTTCCGTCGCGATTTTCCTCGCCGTTTTCCTCGTTGTGCTTTTGGTTGTAGCTGACCAAATCGTTCAGCGTGAATCCGTCATGGCAAGTGATATAATTTATTGAATTGAACGGCCTTTTTCCATTGTGGAAAAAAATGTCGCTTGAGCCGGCAAGCCTTGTCGCCGCGCCCGTGGAAGTGTTTCCGTCGCCGCGAATGAATCGGCGGATGTCGTCGCGGAAACGATCGTTCCATTCGCTCCATCTTCCGCCCGGAAAAAATCCCATGTGATATCCGCCGCCCGCATCCCAAGGCTCGGCGATTATTTTTGTCTTTGAAAGAATCGGATCGACTGAAATCAAATTCGTCAAAGGCGGAAACGAAAGAAGCTCGCCATTTTGTCCTCGGCACAAAATCGAAGCCAAGTCAAAGCGGAATCCATCGACATGCATTTCCTGAACCCAATAGCGAAGGCTTTGCAAAATGAAAAGCATCACGTTGGGCTGATTGCAATTGAACGTGTTTCCGCAGCACGAAAAATTCATGTAATATTTTTTGTCGCCGGGAAGCATATAATATTGATTGTTTTGGATTCCCTTGAATTCAAAAGTGTAGCCGCGCTCGTTGCCTTCGCTCGTGTGATTGTAAACCACGTCCAAAATCACTTCGATTCCGGCGGCATGCAAATCCTTCACCATTTGCTTGAATTCGCGGACAGGCTCGCCGGGCGCACGCGCGCTAGAATAAGTGGTCTTGGGCGCGAAAAATCCAATCGTGCTGTAGCCCCAATAATTCGCAAGGCGCGCGCCGTTCTTTGGATTCGTGTTGGCATTTTCGTTTTCGTCGAATTCCTGAATCGGCAAAAATTCCACCGAAGTGATTCCCAAAGATTTCAAATACGGAATTTTTTCCGTGAAGCCTTTGTAAGTGCCCGCCGCTTTCACCGAAGAAGTCGGGGAAGCCGTAAAGCCTTTCAAATGAGTTTCATAAATTATGCTTTTTTCGAGCGGAATGTTGAGCGGTCTATCCCCTTCCCAATCAAATTCATCGTCGTCAATCACGACGCATTTTGGAAAAAGTTCCGCGCTCTGAATTTTTCTGTCTTTTATAAAAATCGTGTCGATGTCGCGCGTGGGAGAAGCGGCGAAAGATTTGTAAACAGAACCTTCGGAAAAACATTTCGCGAAAGGATCGAGAAGGTATCTGCCAAAATCAAAGCGCAATCCTTTTTCAGGATTGTACGGCCCGTCGATTCGATATAGATACAAAGTGCCGGCGCGCGCTTCGGGAATGAGCGCGTGCCAAATGTCGCCCGTCTTGTTTTGAACAGGATCAAATTCCACCGTGGCACAAGGAGCGCCGTCGTTCGCGTTCTCAAAAAAGCAAAGCACGACCCTCGTCGCATCTTTGGAGAAAATGGAAAAATTCACTCCGTTCGAAGTAATAACAGCGCCTTGCGATAAAGGTTTGCCTTTAAGCACAGTGAAAGTTTTCATAGAAAAATTATAGCAAGAAAAATAAAATGTTTCAAGTGAGATTGGACGCAAGACGCGGTTGTGCACACAAAATCAGATGACAAAATGCTGCGCTTTTGTTATAATGAAATCGCATTTATGCAAATTGAAAATATGTCAAATTTGTTTTCACATGATGCGACGGATTTTGTCGGCGCGAAGCCCGAGGCGGTTTTGAAAAATGTTTTCGGT
>CAMWIU010000086.1 GCA_947174385.1 uncultured Treponema sp. | reverse complement strand
GTACGTGTTAGAGACCCTTTCACGTACGTGTTAGAGACCCTTTCACGTACGTGTTAGAGACCCTTTCACGTACGTGTTAGAGACCCTTTCACGTACGTGTTAGAGACCCTTTCACGTACGTGTTAGAGACCCTTTCACGTACGTGTTGGAAGGTCTTTCATTTAAGTGTTAGAGACTCTTTCACGTACGTGTTGGATAGTCTTTCATTACAGTGTTAGAGGTTCTTTCACTTAAGTGTCAGAGGTTCTTTCATTTAAATGTTAGAAGGTCTTTAATGCAAATTTTGGAGTGTCTTTAATTGCTATTATAAGGGAGTCTTTAATATAAGTTTTGGAATGTCTTTAATTGCTATTAAAGAGAGTCTTTAACGTACGCTTTGGATGGTCTTTAACCGCGATTAAAGGGTGTCTTAAACGTAAATGTTGGAAGGTGTGACAAATTATGAAAAATGTGCCGCATAGAGCACTTTTCCGCGCTTTTTTCGAATTTATTTGCGCAAAAACGCAAACGTATTTCCGCAAATAAATTCGGCGAGGGCTTGAAAAAGCGGCGTTTTGTCCGTGGCAGGGACTGTTTTGCATTTAGTCCCTGTCGGGGACATGTGCACGTCCCTGATAGGGACTAAAGTGTGTCCGCGTCGGGGACATTCTCGCACACCGGGCGCGGACATGGGCATGTCACAGCCGCGGACGCGGATTTAGGCGCGGCGGTCAAAAACGCCCCAGTCATGCCATGTCACTCACTTCTTGCCAGTTTTTCTTCTCTTGGCAATCACAAGAATAATCGGAAGCAAGACAATAATGAGGATAATTCCGAAGCCCACTTGAATAAACGGAAAGACAAAATCGTCATTTTCTTCTTTCTTGTTCATCTTTGCAGCGCGATTCACTTTGCGTTCGTCTTTTGTCTCGACCGAATCCAAAAGATTGAGTTTTTTCTCTTCCTTTACTGGCTCGACATATTCTGTAGTGGAGAGATAGCCGCCGAAAAGCCAGCCTGTCGTGCCCATCTCTATCGCATTGCCGTCCTTGTCCTTCGCGCCGTCGAGCACTTCCACCTGCATCCAGTTTGACGTGATGCCGTCGATTGTTTCTTCTTTGCCCGTGATTTCCACTTTCACGCGCGTTCCTGCGGCAAGCGTCGCAAGCGCGTCACCCGTCGTTCCTTCCGCCGCCCTCAGCCGAAGACTGTCCTCCGTCTTGTACATGCCTCCGACTTTATGGGTTTTTATGATTTTGTCGTCATAGTCGCAACTGCCGTCCGCGTGGCGCGGCCACGTCACATCACTCAAATCCGCTTTCTCGCCACGGGCTATGGTTCTAAGTTTCTCGGTTATTACTTTATAGTTATTAGTTCTGGCAAAAACCATCAACGGCGACTTTGAACCATCCAAATACATTTCCAAATAGTCCCCGTCGATTTTTAACGTCATTTCCTGCTCGCCCTTCTTAAAATGATGCAGGAAGATGTCTTTCGAACTTGTATCTATCTTATATTTAATGAACAATCCTATTTTTATACCATCTTTTACCTTTTCCGATGAAGTGATTAAAAGAATACCTCTGGAAGAATCGTATCCCAGTATGTCTATCGCATTGTCAAAAATCATAAAATTTGACGGTCTTATGTCTTCATGCCATTCCTCTCCGACCGAACTATACCATTCATTCTTCCAATATGATTCATATCGGAAGATCGTTTCTTTTGCATTGGATGACAATATTTCATAACAATATGCGGAGATCCACCTTTCTTTTTCGTCATTGGTTTTTATGTCATCGGGCAGGGAGTCATTCGACGGCAGGAACAAGTCAGCCCAAGCCACTTTTCCCTTTATGCCATTTTGATCGGTCGCCACAATATGTGAAAGTGGGTCACCTTCCACACGATCTCCAATAGAATAAGGGTCTCCAAATGTATATTTCACCTTTTCTCCTTTCTTCATCGTCCTTATCAAGCCTCTATGTTCTTGAACTTCTATTTTGAACAAAGAGTATTCATCATTTTCAAAAAGACCCGTGTCCGCCTTTACTTCATAAAATATTTCTTGGCAAAAGCAAGATGATATGATTCCGAAAAATGCCAGTATTAAAAATTTCTTTTTCATGACTATTGTCTTTTTCATTTTGTTTCGCATTTTTCTGCCTCCGTGATTTCTTCTTAGTTTACCAATGATCCGAAAATTGTGTATACAATTTCCGTTGTGATTTCTATTTTTTATGAGATTATATCATTTATTCTTGCATTTTACTATTAATGTATTCCAATGCAGCTTCCAAATAAAAAGAATTGGTTATTAGCATATCTATGCTTTCCATACAAGTTTTTATTTTACTCATTTTCTTGTAAATCATTTCTGGCGTATTGCCATTTCCAAAAACATCCTCACTATAATCAAACAAATATTGGCTTACAAACCAAAAACTACTGCAAACTTGTTCTTTTTGGGTTTCTGAAATTTTTTTCTCCTCTTTTTCATAAAATTTATATAAATAGTACTCAGCATACGCTTCAATTTTTATAGATTCGTCAATATAGTATTTTCCTCCGTTTCCTAAATACGAATAAGCATCGTTTATATACTGTAAAATTGAAATTATATTCTTTCTTGCTTCATCTGATATTCGCATTTTACCTGTTTTCGTTTTCCGTAGAAGTTTTGTGTATAAAAGAAAATATGTAATTTCTTCGGCAGTTCCGCTGAACAATGAAATTGGCGCCCTGTTTTCATGATATGTTTTATAAGGAGATTCTATAACTCTTTTTGAGTGCCAGAGTTCCGGCGTATAGTCAATTATAAAATTGTAATCATCAGGTTGAAATGATTCAAAAATATTCCCATTTAATAAAGTTAATTTTACTATTTCTTTTTCATGGAAAGTTTTTCTCTCTTTATCGTAATCTGAATATGTTTTTTGAAATTTTGTAAAAAGATTTTCCGCCTCTAGATAATCTTGTTTTAGATTTTTCTGACCATATAAATTGAAAAAAGAAAACAAGAAAATTAATATAATTATGAGTTTTTTCAATTTGTTTTGCATTTTTCTGCCTCAAAAACTACTTCTTACAACTCTGAAACCCAAATTGTTATCCTTCCAGGTGGGAATCCAAGCGTACCTTTTACTTACGCCGCATTCTTCGTCAAAAGACTGTTCCCAAACTTCTGAATCCCAACCTCCCCCGCGATAAATTTTTGCAATACCTTTTTCAGGTCCTTTGGGGTTGTCTGTGTCATCAAAATTATAGTCGGCATACCAGTCCCAGCACCATTCGCCCACATTGCCAGACATGTCATAAATCCCAAGAGAATTCGGCTTTTTCTTCATGACATCATGAATGGTCGCGCCGATATATTCGTAATACCATGCAACTTCATCTATGTTGTCGCTTCCGGCAAAAAAGGTTGCTTCTTTCCCTCCTGCTCTCGCGGCGTATTCCCATTCTGCCTCCGTTGGCAACCTGTACCCGTTTGCATTCCAGTCGCATATAACGACATCGATTTCTTCTCGCATGACAGTACCTTCCACCGGCACTCTGTATTCAATCGTTTGTTTTGAATCTGAAATTGTGTAGCAAGGAGTCAGCCCTTCCTTGACGCTTCTTTTGTTGCAGTACAAGATCGCGTCATACCAATTCACTATATTGACAGGATAATTGTCCGACTTTTTATGACTGGGATTGTTTCCCATAATCTCAGTCCACTCTTTCTGCGTCACTTCATGGACGCAAATATAAAAGTCATTTACCGTGACTTCATATTCTTCATTGCAGCCTGGATTATTTTGCCTTTGCATAAGGTCTGTTCGCATTGCTACTTTTCCGCCTTTCACGAATACAAAGTCATCGCCAAAAAGCGTGCCGGACAACAAGGATGCCAAAAACATGATTGCGATGTTCTTCTTCATTTCGCGCCTCCGCCTTGTTTATCTTGCCCAATCGCGATTTTTCTTCGGCTTTCCGTGTCCGAAATAGACGATTCTTTTTCCCATGCCGCTGATTTTCTTCGCGCTTTCCAGCATTTGCCCGTAATCATGGTAAAGCATGGAAACCGTCGGATAAAACATGTTCATCAGCGCGTCGCCCACAATGATTCCGTCTTTGCCAAAATCTATTCCGACTGAACCTTTTGTGTGCCCCGGCAAAGCGACAATTTTCGCGCTTATTCCGAATTTTTCCAGCGAATCACCGTCCTGCAAATACACTTCGGGAGCAAAAGGCGGTATTTCATCGCGGTAGAAAGATTTTACGGAAAAAAACAAGACCGCCTTTCCTGCCAAAGTCTTTGCATGCAAGGGCTGCAACATATTGTCTTTGATAAGCTCTTCGTCCGCCTTGCAAATCGCGATTGGAACGTTCAGCTTTTCGGAAATGAAAGCCGCGTTTTGGCAATGATCCATGTGCGCGTGCGTCAGAACAATCAGCCTGATGTTAGTCTTGCGGCAGGCGGACAGAATCTTTTCGCGATATTTCGTCCGCGCCGTATCGACGAGAACAGCGTTTCCGTTTTCTTCAAGAATGTAACAATTTCCGTTGCCGCATTTTATTCGCCGTATGTTCGTCAAGCCTTTCATAAAATTTCCTCGTTTTGCGGAGGGCGAACTCCTGCTTCGCAAGCCGCGCTCAAATCGCCATGCCCATGGAGGCGCGCACTTCTTCGAGAGTTGCCTGCGCGATTTCACGAGCCTGCTTTATTCCGTCGAGCAAGACTTGGCGGATGTACGCGCCGTCCTTTTCAAGCCGCGCGCGTTCGGCACGATGCGGCCGCAGGGTTTCGTTCAAAGCCTCGGTGAGCGCGGACTTAAGCGCGCCGCCTCCGCCCTCGCCCAGCCTGCTTGCCACGGCGTCTGGAGTCTCTCCCGTGCAAAGCGAAATGAGCTGCAAAAGGTTCGCCACTTCCGGCCGCTTTTCCGGGTCATAAGTTATGAGACGCTCGGAGTCGGTTTTCGCCTTTTTTATCAGCGCGGCGGTTTCGTCCTCGGTATTGTAGAGGAAAACGCAGTTTCCAAGAGACTTGCTCATCTTCGCGTTTCCGTCAAGTCCTTTTATCATCGGGGCTTTGGAAAGAAGCGCGTGCGGCGCGGGAAAAATCGGGCTTTTTTTCGCGTACTTGTTGTTGAAGCGGCGTGCAATCGTCCGCGTGATTTCCAAGTGCGGAAGCTGATCCTTTCCGACGGGCACGACATTCGCCTTGCAAAAAAGTATGTCGCACGCCTGATGCACGGGGTATGTGTACATTCCCTCGTTCACGCCCTGGCGGAAATTCCCGCTCGCGCACGCCTTTTGGATTTCGTCCTTCACCGTGGGATTTCTCGCCAATTCCGAATTGCTCACCAAAGTGAGGAACGGAAGCATGAGCTGGTTCGCCTCGGGAACGTAGCTGTGCGGAAAAATGCATATATCCGCGCCGGGCTTTATTCCCGCCGCCAGATAGTCCACCACCAATTGGAACGTGTTCTCGCTTATTTGCGAAAACGCCTCGTGGTCCGTGAGCACCTGATAGTCCGCCACCAAAATCATCGTGGGCACGCCGAGATTCTGCAAGCGCACGCGGTTTTGCAGCGAGCCGAAATAATGCCCGATGTGAAGCCTTCCCGTGGGACGGTCGCCCGAAAGGATGCGGTATTTCTTGGGATTCGTTTCGATGTCCCGCTCTATTTCCTGACTTTTTTTCAGCGCGGCTTCGTAAGTGCCGCCGAGGTCCGTGTATTGAATTTCATTTTCTGCCATAAAATTATCCTACAACATATAGATTTTTTTTTCAAGATGGGTTAATATCTTGAAAATGAATTTTCAGCAATGGCTCGACACGTTCCTCAATTTCGAGAAACTGCCACAAAAGAATATTTTTTGGCTCGACATGATGGAAAGCCTCGCACAAATTTTCGGAAATCCCGAAGGCTTCGCGCCGTGCGTCCATGTCGCAGGATCAAAGGGAAAAGGCTCGGTCTCGCGCATGATTTCGAGCATACTTTCGGAAGCCGGCCTCAAGACGGGGCTTTACTCTTCTCCGCACATTTTGAGCTTCTACGAGCGAATCACGCAAAACGGAAATTTTTTCCCCGACGAAATCTATGAAAAATGCGCGGACGAATTGCGAAGCGCAATCGATTCGGCGTTGAATTGCGCAGAAGAAGGCGCGGAATTTCCGCTTCCCAAAGGACGAAGCATCACGTGGTTTGAAATCGTGACGATTTACGCATTTTTGTGCTTCCGCGCGGCGAAAGTTGACGCGAGCGTCCTCGAAGTGGGACTCGGAGGAAAGCTCGACGCGACGAACATCGTCCGGCCGAAAATAAGCGTGATAAACACGATCGAGCTTGAGCACACGGAATTTCTCGGCGACACGATCGAAAAAATCGCCGCAGAAAAAGCGGGAATCATAAAGGAAAAAACGCCCGTCTTGTGCGCGTCCTGCAAAGATTCCGTGCGCGAAGTTTTCCAGAAAAAAGCGCGTGAAATGGACGCTCCGATTTTCTTTTCCGACGACTTGCTCGAAAACTTAAAATTTTCATACGGGCAAAGCGAAGGCAAATTTTTTATGACGACGGAATTTTCATCGAAAATATTCTCGCGCCCGATAAAGGCGAAAATGCGGCTGCTCGGCGAAGTTCAGGCGAAGAACGCGTTTTTGGCGGCGGCGGCGGTTCGAATCGCGTTCCCGAAAATAAGCGAAGCGCAAATCGAGCGCGGCTTGGAAAAAGCCGCGTTGCGCGCGCGCTTTGAGACGATGCCATTTCCGAAATGCGAAAATTTGGAAGAAAGCGGCGAGAAAAGATTTTTCGTCTTGGACGGCGCACACACGGCGGAATCGATTCGCGGAACGCTCGAAACATTCGATTCAATTTTCGGCGAAAACGGCATCGCGAACGCTTGCGGAAAAAAATCAGGCAAGATTCCAGCCCACCTGCTTTTCGCATGCGCCGCAGACAAGGACATAGAACGAATCGCAAAGCTTTTGAAAAAGGCTTGCTTCCAAAAAATCACGCTCACGTCCTTGAACGGCGCGAAAAAAAGCGACCCGAAAAAATGCGCCGAAGCCTTCGAAAAGGAAGGCATTGAGTTCACGCTCGAAGAAAACATCGAAAAAGCCTTGGAAAGCGCGCTGAAATTCGCCGCGAAAGAAAACGCCGTGCTCCTTGCGACTGGCTCTTTTTATTTGGCGGCGGAAATCTTGGAAAATCTCACTCGCCGAAAATCCGCCCGAAAGTCCACGCGCTCACAGTCGTGACATAATCAAGCGACTTTATCGCAAGAGCCTCGCTTTCGTTTCGCGCGGCGGAAGGAATTGCGACAAATCGGCAAAAATAGTCGCCCTCCGCGCCTCCAGTCGGCATGAAAAATGCTTGGTAGATGTTGCCCCTTCCGTCGTCGATTTTCGCGCAAGGCAATTCCGCCGAAAATCCGTTTTGAGAATATCGCAAGTCCTCAAGCGAAAAATCAGAAATTTCGCCCAAGAAAATCTTTCCGTGGCGAAGGCGCGCGATTTGCGACAAATCCTTTTCAATTCCAATCGCAAGCGGACTTATCGCAAGAGTTCCTCCGTCAATTTTATCGCAAACGCTTTCCGGAAAAATGTTCGGGTCGCACCAAAAATCAGGCGAAAGCGTAAGGTACGCCAAAATCGCAGAATCCGTACAGTATATTTTTTTCTGCTTGTCAACATAAAACGCGATTCTGCGCCTTGAATCCACCGCGCCGAAGTAGATTT
Organism: uncultured Treponema sp.; assembly: GCA_947174385.1. GTDB lineage: Bacteria > Spirochaetota > Spirochaetia > Treponematales > Treponemataceae > Treponema_D. Next base: position 2,006 of record CAMWIU010000086.1, on the reverse strand, counting down.
TCGAAACGGCATTGCCATTTTGCGAAAATTCAAGGCAAAAAGCGTCATCTTGAGACAATCCCAATGAATCCCTGTTTTTCAGACTGTCTGAAATTTCGTACACTCTGATAACGTTTCGAGAATTGTCAAGTAGATTTTTGACTACTGTACTGTCGCAAGGAAAAACGGCCTTTTTGCCTTCGGGTGAAACGTAATCGCAAATCCAAAACGCACCCTGTTTTGAAATGGTCGCGCTTCCCTCTTTTTCGTATCGCAAGGAAATTTCGTCGATTTCGTATTTCGGATTCACAAGCGCGGTCTCAAAAGATTTTTCACTTTTCGGGCTTGCGATAAAAAAAATTGCGACAAGAAATGCAAGAGCGATTTGCGGAAAGAATTTTTTTGCGATAAAAATAAATTTCATTTTTTCTCCCATAATTGCCTCGCCCAATTCGCGATTTTCAAATCAACGTCCGCCAGCGTTTTTCAAGCAAATCGCAATTTCTCCGCGACGCTTTTTTCTTGCGATAAAAAACGCAGCCATTGCAAAAATGACCGCGGCCGGCATAAGCAAAAAGTTTATCGCAAGCGTTTTTTGAATCGCTCGCGCAGCTTCTTCCGCGCTCGTTATCTTGTAAAGCCCCGCGTCGGACACGCCAAAAGAATTCTTTAGTTCCGCCAAATCGGAATCGCCGTTCAATCGCAAAAGTTCCGTTCCCAAAAAATTCAAGTTGCGATAATCGCCCATTTCTCCGCCCGCCATCGCAAGAAGCATGTCGCTTGCGAAATATTGTCCCGAAATCAAAACTACGCGCGGCGCGGCATTTTCAAGCGAATTGTAAATTCCTGAAATTTTTCCGTTGATTTTCGCGCCGAGTACGGAAACTCGCTTTTGCGAAAACTCGCCGTTTTCGGGAGCGGCTTTCGGAATTGTGAAAGGGTTCGTCTCAAAAAGCGACGTTCCGAAAGTTCCGCGCATGTCGGGAAGAAAAACCCACGAAGATCCGCTCGTGAAAAAAATCGGCTCGGCGGAATCGCTTGCGATTCGAATCGGGCTTGCCCAAAAAAACTCAAGACCCGCCGGCGCGTTTTCTTGCGGCAAAAGGTTTATCCAAAGCGGATAGTTCACGTATTTGTATTCGCTTTGGGGATTCTGCGCGTCCTGCGCGGAATAAAAACTCGCGCGCACGTTCGAAATGTCGGCCGCGAGCGCGAGTTCGAAGGACGCGCCCCACTTTTCCAAAACCGGAATGAAAGTGTCGCTGGAATTTTCTGTGATTCCCCAGTCGCCCTCGACGTTCGCGCTGTAAGGCGAAGTCATTATAAGAGCCGCGCCGCCTCGCAAAATGAAATTCTCGATTGCGGCGGAATCTTCCTGCGAAAGATTTTTCGTTCCGTACAAGACAAGCGGCGAGGAAGTTTCGGCTTCCGCCAAAATCCGCGCGTCGAAAATTGGAATTGTTTCAAAGCCTTCGAGATTTAGCCATTGAAGTGAAACCTTGCAATCTTTTTCCAAGTCCAAGTCGTCGCCGCTCAAAATATATGCTTTCCGGCTCGTCTTGTTCAAAAGAAAATCAATTCGCAAAGCCAAGTCAAATTCAAGCGAATTCGTGGAGAACGCAAGCGGAATCACCGCGATTCCTTCAAGATATTCAATCACGATTGCGGAATAAGTGTCGATGAATTCGACGCGGTTGTTTTTCACGCTTTGGATTTGGTAAGGCTGAACGCCGAGATCCTTGAGATTTTTTTCTTCGCCGCGCCGCACGGGATCAAGTTCCGTGCAGGAAACGTTTTTGTTTTCGAGCGCGAGCGATTGCAGGAAAAATCCCACTTCGCGCACTTCGGGATAAAGCGAAAGCAGTTCCGACGAACGGTAATAAGTTATGCGGATTTTTTCTTGGGCGGACGAAATCAGATTTTTTGTAAAAGGCGAAATCGAAAATTGCTTCGAGCGGCTCAAATCAAAACGCTTGTAGGCGCGGCTTGAATCGAGGCTGGCGAAAATCAAAATCAGCAAAAAAGTT
>CAMWIU010000085.1 GCA_947174385.1 uncultured Treponema sp. | reverse complement strand
TCGTGCTCGTGAGCGGAAACCAAATGGGCGCGCTCCTTATGGAATACGTCCTCATTTCGCGAAAGGAATTGGGAACGATGCCGAAAAATCCCGCCGTCGTGCGCTCGATCGTAACATCGCCTTTCGGCGACGCAATCTGCGAGAAATTCGGAGTAAAGATGATCGAATGCTTGACGGGCTTCAAATGGATTGCCGCGGCGCAAGCAAAGATGGAAAAAGACGGCTCTGCGGAATACGTGTTCGGGCTTGAAGAAAGCTACGGCTACAAAGTGGAAAAAGAAACGATGGACAAGAACGGAATTTCCGCCGCCGCGCTCTGCGCCGAGATGACGCTTTATTGGGCAAGCAAGGGAAAAAGCGTCCTCGAGCATTTGGACGACATGTACGCGGAATACGGATATTTCCAGGACGGCGCGATCTCGAAGTATTTCGAAGGTCCTACAGGTCCTGCCATAATGGACGGAATCATGACGAAGCTCCGCACCGAAGGCTTGAAAACTTTGGGCGGAAAGCGCGTCGTGAAAATCCGCGACATCCGAGAAAGCGTCTCGTTCGATCCTGCGAATCCCGCGAAAAAGGAAACGCTTGATTTCCCGAAAAGCAACGTCCTGCAATTCTTCCTCGAAGGCGGAACCATCGTGAGCGCGCGTCCGAGCGGAACTGAGCCAAAAATCAAGTTCTACATCAACGCATGCCTTCCGCCTAAAGGAAAGGACGGACTTTCCGAATCAAAAAAGGAAGCCGCCGCGCTCTGCGACGCGATTTCTTCGGAAATAAATTCCGTGCTCGATGGCGCAAAATAGCGCGCGCGTATTCCGCGACTACAGAAAACTTCGCAGGCTTTTCGAAAGCGGCGAAGTTTTCTGCGCGTTCGACACGGAAACGACAGGTCTTTCCTCTTCGCGCGACAGCATCATAGAAATAGGCGCGGTCAAATTCGACAAGGGCGGAACGATTTCCCAGTTCGATTCTTTTGTGAAAATCCCGTTTCCCCTGCCCGCGCTGATTACGAAAATCACGGGGATTTCAGACGAAATGCTTTGCGAAGCACCCGGAATCGAAAAGGTGATGGCGGACTTTTGCGAATTTTCGCGCGGCACGATTTTGGTGGCGCACAACGCGATGTTCGACTGGAATTTTTTGGAGCGGGAATTGGCGCGGATTTCCTTTCCGCAAATCAAGAACAAAATAATCGACACGCTCGAAGCCGCGCGGTGGGCGTATCCCCTCAACAAAAAACATTCGCTGCAATATCTCGCCGCCGGAATGAAAATCAAAGTGGAAGAAGCGCACCGCGCTTACGACGACGCGCGAGTCTGCATGGAAGTTTTCTTGCGGATTCTGCGCGACACGGACTCGATACAAAAGTAGTTAATAGTTATTAGTGAATAGCTAATAATTGCTCGATGCAATCTTTGCGGCAAGGATTGTAGCACCTGCCGCAGGCAGTCCCGTAGGTAGCACGAAGTGCGAACGAAGGGATGAGCCGCGGTTAGTCGGCGAAGTGCGGAAAGCCTGATTTTTGTGGAGCGAAGCGGAACAAAAAGCCGCCCAGCAACTATTCCCTATTCATTATTAACTCTAAACTATCTCAGCCTCTCGGCGCTTTTGCGGGATCTATCGGACTTCCGTTGCTGAAAACCATGAGCGTAAGGCGCGGCTCTTTTGAGATCGCGTCCACGCCCGCAAGCCCGATGGTGTCGCCGTACACAACATAGTCGCCTTTCTTCACTTTGATTTCGCACATTCCGGTGTACGCATACACAAGCCCTGTCTTTGACTGCACGAACACGACTTCGCCGAATCCGCGATACGTGCCGCAATACATCACTGTTCCCGCCATGATGTTCATGACTTTTTCCTTGTTGGAAGCCGAAAGCTGCACTCCGGAAACCTTGCCGTTTACATAAGTCACGCGCGGGCTTTTCACAGGCCACACAAGGCCGTCCGATCCTTTCGTGCCGGAATATTTTCGCGGGTCGGCTTCTTTCAAGTCGGGAAGATTTTCCGCGCCGGGCGAGCTTCTTGATGGGACTTTCAATTTTTGTCCGGCTTTCAGAACGTCGTTCTCGCCCAAATCGTTCATCGCGAAAAGTTCCGCGACCTTGATATTGTATTTTCGCGCGATTCCGTAGAAAGTGTCGCCTTTTTGAACGGCATAAACATCGAGCGACGAGGAACTGTAGCTTTGCGAGCCATTGCCCGCGTTCGAATTGAGAATCGCGGCGTTCTCGATGTCGGGGCTTGGAATGTTGAGTTTTTGCCCGAACTTGAGGACATCGTTTTCGGAAAGGTTGTTCGCCACGCGCAATTCGCTCAATGTGATTTGATATTTTCGTCCTATCGAATACAACGTCTCGCCCTTCTGCACCAAATGGACGGTGTCGGCAAAGGCGGACAGGCACAATGCCGCAGAAAGCGCGAACGCTGTTTTCTTGAAAGATTTTCCGATTTTCATACTTTTTATTTATCGGCAGAATTCGCGAAAATAATTAACGGAATATTGGAATTTGGGGAAAGAATGGCGCATTCAATTTGCGACTTCCGTGCATTTTTCGAACAAAAGCCCGGAATCGATTCCGTTTATCATTTTTCCGCGCGGATGCGAGGAAAGCATGTTCTTGCGCCCGCTTTCAAGATGAGGCGAAGTGATTCCGTGCTTTATCGAAATGTCCGCTTCCAAAAGCGCGCTCAAATGGTCTGCGAGGCGGACGAGTTTTCCGTCCACGGGCGAAAAATCGTCGGAATTGTAGCGGGAATTCAGTTCTTCAAAAGTCACCGAGCGCGCGCTTCCCTCGTGCAAAATGCGGTTTTCAAATTCATCGTTCGTAAAATACAAAAGCTCGGGCGCGTAGAAATTTTCCATGAGCGGAACAAGTTCCTTCGCCACAATTTCGTCCTCGATTCGCTTTACGATTTCGGGAAGAGCGTCCGTCGCCTGCTTCACGGGAGAAATGATGTCGCGCGTCACGGCTTCGGGCAAATCGTGGAAAAGCGCGCTGAAAAAATTGTTGTAGGCGCGGCGGGCGCACATTTTTTCACCCGAAGCATTTTGTAAAAGCATCGTGATTACCGCGACAAAATAGCAGTGTCCGAGGACGCTAGTGTGAGGAACGCGCGGAGTTTGATTCCAGCGACGTTGAAAACGCAGTTGCTCAATTTTGAGAAGGAATTCGAACGGACGCTGCTTCGTCATAAGAAGCTGCAAGCCGCGCAAATCCATAAAAGCCGAAAGCGTCTCGTTCAGTTCGCGCTCGATTTTTCCGAGCCGCACGCTTTCGTTCACAGGGAAAATCATCTGCAATTCGCGCATCGTGGAATACTTGTGCGCGGCGGCATAAATCCTGCTCGTAAGAACGTCGCCTTCGGGAATCGGAATCGACGACGCTTTTTGCCCGATATAAATCGTGAACTTCGCAAAAAAATCGTCGTCCATGAACGGGCGATATTGGTTCAGCACCCATTCATTGAGCCTTAAATATTCAGAAGGATATTCACTTTTTATCAAATCCTGGACAGGAGCTTTGATGTCGCATAGCGCGATTTTTTTCAAAAGGTCGAAAAGCGAGGCGTTTATCATCCATTGCCAGTTGACTTTTTTTCCTGCGTTTTCCTCGAACTTTCCGATGATGTAGGCGAGCACCATTTTTTCCGCGGCCTTGTCCATTTCGATGAGGTCGAACGGACGGATAAGGTCGTTCCAGCGTTCGATGGAAAAAGCCTCGAACATTTTGAGAATCATCGGAACGCAGTTTTTTTCAAGATCCATGTCGCCTCGCAAAATCAGAAATCACGACGCGCCCTTGACATAGGGCTTTCCGTCCGCGGCAGGCGCATAGTTCTTTCCGCTGAAAATCATGAGCGCGAGCAGCGTTATGAAATACGGCAGGATGTTGAAAACTTCGGAAGGAAGTGCCTGCGAAATTTTTGGAAAGAAATTCCTTGAAAGGACGGCGAGCGCGCTTGCAAGCCCGAAAAGGAACGTAGAGCCTGCGATTCCGAGCGGCTTCCACCGCCCGAACGCCACCGCCGCGAGCGCGATGAATCCCGCGCCGTTCACGGTGTTGCTCGTAAATTGGATTGACTGCGTGAGCACCATGCATCCGCCCGAAAGCCCCGCCAAAAATCCTGAGACGAGAGTGGCGAAATATCTCATTCCGAGCACGTTCACGCCGACGCTCGCAGCCGCATCGGGATGCTCGCCGCAAGCGCGGAGGCGCAATCCGAACGCCGTGCGATAAAGCACGAACCATGCGACAATCAAAATGGCAAGCGCAATCCAAAGCGTCGGATAAAATCCGCTCGCATCGGGCATCATTCCGATTTGGAAAGGCCGAGACCTGTCCGCGCGAAAGATTATCTGGCAGAAAAAAATCGTCACTCCGCTCGAAAGCAAATTTATTCCAGTGCCGGAAATCGTCTGATCCGCGTTGAGAGAAATCGAAGCGTAGGCGTGAATCAGCGTGAAAACCGCAGCAAGGATCGCGCCAGCCAAAAGTGCCACGCACAAATCCCATCTGCCGAATCCCGCCGCCTCCATCAAAACATGGACGGTGGCCGCAGTGAACGCGCCAATCCCCATCAATCCTTCTAGCGCGATGTTCACCACGCCGCTCCGCTCGCAAATCATTCCGCCGATGGCAGTAATGAGAATCGGCGCGACAATCATAAAAATCGAAGGCAAACTACTCAGCATTTTTCTTCCCTACAATATGCGAGTTTTTGCGAAGTCTCCATGAAAGGAAAATCCGCAATCCAGTCTTAAGCGCGATGAAAACCACGACAAGCCCTTGGATTATGAAAACGATTTCCTTCGGAATGTTGTTCGACTGCATCAAAGCCTGCGACGCTTGCAAAAGCCCGAAAAGAAGTCCTGCCAAAGCCGTGCCGAGCGCGGTGCAGTTTCCGACCAACGCCACAGCCATTCCGGTAAATCCGTAGTTGTCCATTCCCGTGATGACGCGGCCGTACCTGAACGAGCCGAGCGCGACAATGCTTCCGCCCAAAGCCGCGAACGCGCCCGAAATCGCCATGCTCGCAACGACGCTCGCAACGACGGGAATTCCCGAAGCCCGCGCCGCGTCCTTGTTGAAGCCAGTCGCGCGCATGGAAAAACCGAGCGTCGTTTTTTCCATGATAATCCAATATGCGAAAATCGCGGCGATGCAAATGAAAATTCCCGCGTTCAAATTCGAATTGTTGAAAAGTTTCGAAAGAAAAGGAATCTTGAGGCTCGCAGTCTCGGGAAAATTCGGCGTCTTGTAAGTGTTGCTTCCAGGAATCGCAAGCGTGACAATCCGCGAAAGATAAAGCGCGATGTAATTCAGCATGATCGTGGATACGACTTCCGAAACTTCAAAGCGAGCCTTGAGAAAGCCGACGATTCCGCCCCACGCCGCGCCGCAAAGAAGTGCGAGCAACAACGCCGCCGCAGGATGCAAGAACGGAATTCGCGGAAAGAAAAGCGCGACCAATTGCGCCACAGTCATTCCGACGATGTACTGCCCCTCGCCTCCCACGTTGAAAAGGCCTGTGCGCGAAGCGAACGCCATCGCGTAGCCGCAAAGCACGAACGGAATCGAATAGTTGAGCCATTCGCCCACATAGCGGATGTTCCATTTTCCGTTGTTCAAATTGAATCCTGTGCACGACTGAAAAATCGCCTTGTACATTCCGACAGGATTCCTTCCGACGAGCGCGATCAAAGCCGTAGCGAACAAAAATCCAAGCACGATTACAAGCACGGAAATCGCGCCATCGGACTTTATGAGAAATTCGTAAAGCGAAGAATATTTTTTTTTCTGAACCAAAACCACATCTCCAAAATAACGCCGAATTTTAGCTGCCCATCATCAAGCCGATTTCCCGTTCGCTCACTTCGCCAGCATTGTGCGTGCCAACAATCGCGCCTTTTGAAATCGTCGCGATCCTGTCGCAAAGATTCATAATCTCGTCAAGCTCAAAGCTCACCAAAAGCACGGCCTTGCCAGCGTCGCGCTCCGCGACGATTCTGCGGCGGATGTATTCAATCGCGCCCACGTCAAGCCCGCGTGTCGGCTGCGCGAAAATCAAAAACGGGCCGTTCAATTCAATTTCGCGCGCGATGATGACTTTCTGCTGGTTTCCGCCCGACATGCTTCCGGCAAGCGTAGCAGCTCCCTGCCCCGCCCGAATGTCGAACGCCGAAATCATTTTTTCGCCATTTTCGTGCATGGCGGCTTTGTTCAAAAAGATTTTGTTTCGCGTGTAGCGCGCGTCATAGTAATTTTTCAGCGCGGAATTTTCGCCCACATCGAATTCGCTCACGAGCGCGAATCGCTTGCGATCTTCAGGAACACAACAGATTCCGCGTTCTATGCGATGCCGAATCGAAGAATTCGTGATGTCCTCGCCGTTAAGGAAAATTTTTCCGCTTTGAACTTTGGAAAGCCCTGTCAGCGCATACAAAAGCTCGCTCTGCCCGTTTCCGTCCACGCCAGCGATTCCGAGAATTTCGCCCGAGCGCACTTCCATGTTCAAATTGTTTACGGCGAGAATTCCGCGCGTGTTTTTTACGCAGAGATTTTCCACTTTGAGGACGACGCTTCCGATTTTCGCGGGCTTTTTTTCGATTTCAAAATTGACGGCGCGTCCCACCATGAGTTCCGCCAAACGCCCTTCGTCCGTATCGGCGACATTCACCGTGTCGATGAGCTTTCCGTGGCGCAAAACCGCGCAACGATCCGCCACCGCCTTTATTTCCTTGAGTTTGTGAGTGATGAGGACAATCGTCTTGCCCTGCGCCTTGAGGAGACGGATTGTTTCCAAAAGCTCGTCGATTTCCTGCGGAGTGAGAACCGCCGTCGGCTCGTCGAAAATGATGATGTCCGCGCGGCGATACAAAACCTTGAGGATTTCCACGCGCTGCTGCATTCCGACTGTTATGTCCTCGATTTTGTCGTCGGGATTCACCTTAAGCCCGTAACGTTCGCTCAATTCGAGGACTTCCTTCCGCGCGGCGGCAAGGTCGAGCGTGCCGAATTTCGTCCGAGGCTCGCGCCCCAAGACTATGTTTTCGGCGACGGTATAGTTTTCCACCAACTTGAAATGCTGGTGAACCATGCCGATTCCAAGGTCAGTCGCGACATTCGGATTTTTTATGCGCACATCCTTCGAGCGGATTCTGATAGTTCCCGAATCCGCGTCATAAGAGCCGAAGAGAATCGACATCAGCGTGGACTTTCCCGCGCCGTTTTCGCCCAAAAGCGCGAGAACTTCGTTTTCCCGCACACGGAGAGTGATGCCGTCGTTCGCGAGGACTCCAGGAAAACGCTTCGTTATGCCAATCATCTCAATGGCATAGTTCTCGGGCATAACATCGGCCTCCTAAAAAACAGCGGGCTTCCAAAACGAAAGCCCGCTTACGACTCTAGTCATCGATCGCGCCAAGTCCAGCCGGAACTACTCCAGCTGCCAAAGCGTCCTTGTATTTTCCGATAACTTTGATGTTGCCGACGGAAATCGAATTTTTCATATCGTCCACGGAAGCCGCCACCGAAGAATCCAGCGCGGCATTCGCCTTGGAATAGTCAACGCCATCGTCCTTGAGCGAAAGATTCATCACGCCGCCCACAAAGCCGTCATACGACATTTCTGCCAACGCTATCATGGCGCATTTTTCCACGCGCTTGATCATAGAAGTGAGCACGGCGGATTGTCCTTCCGCATAGATTCCGTCCGCATATTGATCCGAATCCACGCCGATCGCCCAGACATTTTTTCCGGCAAGCCGCATTTCCTTGGCCTGCGCAATCGTTCCGTTTCCTGTGCCGCCCGCCGCCGAGAAAATCGCGTAAACTCCGTTGTCGTACCAAGCCTTCGCCTGAGTCTTCGCAAGTTCGGGCTTTCCCCAGTCGTTGGCGTAGTAGTCAACGATTTCCGCTCCGGGAATCACTTCGCGCAAGCCTTGGATATAGCCCATTTCAAATTTCGTAATCGTCGCTCCGGGCACTCCGCCAATGAAGCCGAATTTCGGATTTTGGATTCCGTCTTTTTTTGCCTGATACGCCGCCGCAAGCCCGACAAGGTAAGAGCCTTCTTCCTCGCGGAAAACGAATTCCTTTACGTTCGACCTGTTCACCCAGTCAACGTCGATTATAACGTATTTCTGATTCGGATATTCGTCCGCCACTTCGCCAATCGCGTCCGCGAACGTAAAGCCAGTGGCGCAGATGATGCTGTAGCCTTCGTCGGAAAGCTGTTTGAGCGTGGGAATGTATTGATCCTGAGTCTGGCAGGTAACGACATCATAGAGCGTTCCGCGGCCCGAAGGATTCTCCAACGTGTCGCCATAAAACTCAAGGATTCCGCGCCAAGCCGCCGCGTTGAACGACTTGTCGTCGATGCCCGTAGCGTCCGTAACAAGACGAATCGTGGGGCGCGAATCATTTGATCCGAGCGGCAATTTTACCTTGCCGCCCTTTTTGGCGCAGGACGAAAGCGCGACGACGCACAACGCCGCGCAAATCAAAAGCAACTTTTTCATTTAATTCCTCCGTAATTTAAATTTGCAAACGCAAACTTGAGAAAATATAGCACAAAACAGAAAAAATTGCAACAAGTGGAAGAGGCAAAAGGACTGACAATTTGGACGAAGAATCTAGCTGTTTTTCCCCGACTTGCGGTCGGCTTTCATGCGTTCGTTCCAAGTGACGGCCTTTTTTTTCAATTCCTCCGCGTCGGCGGATTCGCTCAAAGCGACGCACACCTGACGCAACGCCATGACAAATTTTATGGCCGCTTTCATATCGTCCATTCGTCTGCTGGAAAGTTCATATTTATTGCGGTATGCGTCGGCAGATTTGTCCAACAAAGTTTTTATCAAGCGAATGTAGAGTATCGCGTTTTCGTTGTCGGGCGAACTTGGATCGAAATATGCCTTAACATAATTCTTGAAATCAAACATGTTTTTGGCGACTGCGGCGAAACGCCCGTTGATTTCCACGAACGACCATTTCCACTTGGAGTTGTCGCCGAAAGCGTCGATTACCATTTGGATTATCAATCCCAACTTTCGCACGAGAAAATACCTTTGCTCGAGGGAAATTTCCTCTATCGCTTCCATGTTTTTCGTCAAGTCACTTGGTGCAGAATCCACGATGTTCGTGACCATTTCTTCAAGATAAATTATGGCTTTGTACAATATTTTGCGCGCGTCGTTGAGCGCGTCGTTGTTCTTCACATTGTCCATAATCCTCACGCTGGCCGTGTTGATGGCGTTGTAAAGCGAGGCGATGTAGCACATTTGCTCGGCGAGTTCGAACCTCTTGCGCACCGCGCAGGACGGATCTTTTTTTATTGCCGCAAGCGATTCCTTTTCTTTTTTCAGCTCGGAATTTATGACTTCCGTGTATTGCTTCGAGGAATTCTTGAATATTTCCCTGTCTTCATTTGAAACCTTGCCCATACATCCTCCTGTCTACGAAATTCTCGCGCCGAATTTCTTGAGCATAGCCGCCGCGTGCTCCAAAGATTCTCCGCTTTGGCTGTCGCCAGAAAGCATTCGTGCGATTTCCGCCACACGTTCCTGTCCGCAAACCACTTGCGCGGCGGTCTTGGTGCTTCCGTTCTCGGCGGACTTTCGTATCCTTATATGATTATCGGCATAAACTGCGATGCTCGCTAGGTGCGTTATGCACAAAATCTGCCTGTCGAGTGAAAGCGACTTGAGGTGCTCGCCGACCGCCACCGCCACTTCCCCGCCGATTCCAGTGTCGATTTCGTCGAAAATCAAAGTCTGCACTTTGTCGCTTTGCGCGAGCACGGTCTTGAGCGCGAGCATCACGCGGGAAAGCTCTCCTCCCGACGCGATTTTTGAAAGCGAGCCAAGCGGACTTCCGGGATTCGCGGAAATCAGGAATTCGATGTCGTCCATTCCGTAAGGACCGCATTTTTGCTCGAGCGCGTCGCCCGCCTTTTGCCT
>CAMWIU010000084.1 GCA_947174385.1 uncultured Treponema sp. | reverse complement strand
ACGAGGCGGAAGAAATTCCTGAAAGCGTGATTGATTATTCCGAGGATTTGACGCTTGCCGAAGACGAAGTGGAGGAAGAGTCTACTGAAGAAGTCGCGCGAATTGAAGATGAGATTTCCGAGGAAAATATTTTCGAAGAAATTGCGGAAGCCGAGGAAGAGATTCCGGAAGAAAATGACTTTGGCGAATTTGTTTTGGTTGAAGAAATTCCCGAAGACGAAATTTTCGAGGAAAATATTGCCGAAGAATATGTGCGCGTTGAAGATGAGATTCCCGAGGAAATAGCGGCGCTTCCGCCCGAATATGAATACATTGTGGCAGACGACATTCCTGATGATTCTTTGGAAAGCGAAGAGATCGCGGATTCTAGCGAGCGCGTCAACGAGGAAGAAATTCCCGAAGAGTTCGCCTATGAAAACGAGCTTGAAAAAGTCGAGGAAGTGGAAATTGCGGAAGAGTTCGACGAAAGCGATTTAGTTGAAAATGAAATTTCGGAAAATCCTGCGGAATACGAAGCCGAGGAAATTCCCGAATTGTCGGACACGGAAGAAAATCTTCTCGAAGATGAAGAGTACGAAGCGATTGTGCTTGTTCCGTCAGAAGAAAATCCGCCCGCGCCGCGCGAAGAAATCGAGGATAAAAAGGAAATCGCTTCTTCCGAGAAACCCGCTCCGGTTGAAGAAAAGCCCGCGCCAAAAAGCGAAAGATCGTATGTGGCGACTTCAGAACTCGCGCCAAGAAAATATTATGTGCAGATTGCGGTTTACAATGAAGCCGAAAACGTTGAGGAAGTGAACGAGCTTTACGGCAAACGCTATCCGCTTGTCGTGCTGGAAAAAGGCCGCCGCAAAACCGTGATGGTGGGGCCGTTCAATGTTGACGAATACGGCATAATTTTGGAACGCTTCAAGGCTTACGGCTTCAAGGATGCGTTTGTAAAAAGCACGTTCTAGTTCGCGAAAATTTCGCGAGCAAAAAATGCGCGTTGATTCGTGCGGAGTGTTTCGTGCTCCCGACGCTTGCGTCGAGGTATGTTGATGAAATTTTACAAATTACTGGCGGCGTTTTTTTTGCCGCCATTTTTCGTTTTCAGCCCGCGTCAAAAAATTTCTTTTTTTATCGCGTCCAAAAGTTCGCCGTATTCCGTGAACGCTTTCAGCAAAGGATTGTCTTTTATGATTTGTTCGGTGGAACGGAACAAAAATCCCGCTTTGCTCGCGCGAATCATTGCGAGGTCGTTGAACGAATCGCCGGCCGCGATTGTTTCGAAGCCCACGCTTTGCAATGCTTTTACCGTGGAAAGTTTTGATTGCTCGCAACGCATTTTGTAGCCTGAAATTTTTCCGTTCGGCGCGACTACGAGTTCATTGCAAAGAATCGTCGGCTGCCCCAATTTTTTCATAAGAGGTGCTGCGAATTGACTGAACGTGTCGCTCAAAATTATCGTCTGGCAAATCGAGCGCAGTTCGTCCAAAAATTCCTTCGCGCCCGGAAGCACGTCGATTGTCTGTATCACGTCTTGAATTTCCTTCAAGCCGAGATTTCGCTCTTCCAAAATTTTCAGGCGGAACGCCATGAGTTTGTCGTAGTCCGGCTCGTCGCGGGTCGTGCGCGAAAGTTCGGGAATGCCGGTCGCTTTTGAGAACGCAATCCAAATTTCAGGAACGAGAACGCCTTCCAAATCGAGGCAAGTCAAGTACATATTTTTTCTCCGAATTCAAATTGATACTATTGTAATATAATTGTAGCAAATTTTCATTTTTTGTGCAATGACAACTTTGGAAAGCCGCGCTTGCGGTTTTCGCTTCCGCTGGGGCTAGGTCGCAGCGCGGTGCGCTGCTTACCGAGTTTTTTTTGCGCGCGGTGCGAACAAAAAAACTCGCAACTACTTTATTTAAGATTAAAATTTTCGCGAGTTTTACAAAGTAAAACTCGTAAGCAAGTCGCAAGACTTGCGATTTTCGCTTCCGTAAGGGGCTTCAAAAAAAATTCTTGAATTCCTTGAAAATTCCCTTGCATAAAAACGCTATTAGTAGTATATTTACAAAAACAAATACACTAGATATAGCGTGCTTTAAATAGATTAATGGGAGGCGGAATGTGTTTTGCTTGAAAAGCGCATTCCGATTTTGTTTGTATGAAAATTATCAAGAGAAACGGCGAAGAAGTTCAATTTAATGTGGAAAAAATCGAAAATGCTGTGCGCAAGGCGAATGTCACCGTGCCCGAAACCGAGCGGCTTTCCGAAGAGCAAATCAAAAAAATCGGCGCGGAAATCCAAACCCTTTGCGAAAACGGCGGCCACGAAGCGAGCGTCGAGGAAATCCAGGATTTTGTGGAAACGAAAATCATGGAAGCCGGCGCGTTCAGCATCGCCAAAAAATACATCACTTACCGTTATCAGCACGAACTCAATCGCAAGGAAAATTCCACGGACCGCCAAATCCTTTCGCTTTTGGAATGCAACAATGAAGATGTCAAGCAGGAAAATTCCAATAAAAATTCCACGGTAGTTTCCGTGCAGCGCGATTACATGGCGGGCGAAGTTTCCAAGGACATCACGCGGCGATTTTTGCTCGACGAAGATTTGGTGAAGGCGCACGAAGAAGGTTTGATTCATTTTCACGACGCGGATTATTTTGCGCAGCACATGCACAATTGCGATTTGGTGAACCTTGAAGACATGCTTCAAAATGGCACGGTCATCAGCGGAACGAAAATCGACCGGCCGCATTCATTTTCCACGGCGTGCAACATCGCCACGCAAATCATCGCGCAAGTGGCTTCGTGTCAATATGGCGGGCAAAGCATTTCGCTCACGCATCTTGCGCCGTTTGTCGAAGTGAGCCGCAAGAAAATTTCCAAGGAACTTCGCGACATCGAGCAAAAAACCGGAATAAAATATTCCGACGAGCAGTTCGATTACATCGTGCGGCGCAGGCTTGGCGACGAAATCACGCGCGGCGTTCAGACGATTCAATATCAAGTCGTAACTCTTATGACGACAAATGGGCAGTCGCCGTTCGTCACTGTTTTCATGTATCTCAACGAGGCGAAAGACGAACAGGAAAAATCCGACCTCGCGCTCATCATCGAAGAAGTTTTGCGCCAACGGAAACAAGGCGTGAAAAACGAAAGCGGATATTGGGTTACCCCCGCCTTCCCGAAATTGATTTATGTTCTCGAGCCGGACAACATCGAGCCGAATTCAAAATATTATTATCTTACGGAATTGGCGGCGGAATGCACGGCGCGTCGAATGGTGCCCGACTACATTTCCGAAAAGAAAATGCTCGAGCTGAAAATCGACAAAAACGGAAACGGCAATTGCTATCCGTGCATGGGATGCCGCTCTTTCCTCACGCCTTATGTTGACGAAAATGGAAAGCCGAAATATTACGGGCGTTTCAACCAAGGCGTGGTCACGCTCAATTTGGTTGACATCGCTTGTTCTTCGGGCCGCGACCTTTCGGCGTTTTGGCGGATTTTCGACGAGCGGCTGGAAATGTGCTACCGCGCTTTGATGATTCGGCACAACAGGCTCATGGGAACAACGAGCGACGTGGCTCCGATTTTGTGGCAAAACGGCGCGTTGGCGCGTTTGGCAAAAGGTCAAAAAATCGACGAACTTTTGATGAACGGATATTCCACGATTTCTCTTGGCTACGCCGGGCTTTGCGAATGCGTCCGCTACATGACGGGCAAGCCTCACACGGATTCCGATGCCACTCCGTTCGCGCTGGAAGTGATGCGCCACATGAACGAAGCGTGCGCTCGCTGGAAGAAAAACGAAAGCATTGATTTTTCTTTGTACGGAACTCCGCTCGAATCCACGACTTACAAATTCGCCAAGTGTCTCAAAAAGCGTTTCGGCGAAATCGAAGGCGTCACCGACAAAAATTACATCACGAATTCATATCATGTTCACGTCACTCAGGAAATGGATGCGTTCTCAAAACTCACGTTCGAATCGCAGTTCCAAAAACTTTCGCCCGGCGGCGCGGTAAGTTATGTCGAAGTGCCGAACATGGAAAACAATGTTCCCGCAGTGATGGCGCTACTCGCGCACATTTACGAAAACATTATGTATGCCGAGCTCAACACGAAAAGCGACTGCTGCCAAAAATGCGGCTTTACAGGACAGATTCAAATCGTGCACGATGCCGACGGAAAACTCGTTTGGGAATGTCCGAATTGCCAGAATCGCGATCAAAGCACGATGAATGTTGCGCGGCGAACTTGCGGCTACATCGGAACTCAATATTGGAATCAAGGTCGAACGCAGGAAATCAAAGAACGAGTTTTGCATTTGTAGCGGTTTCGGTCGCGGCTTGAAAATCGCGGCATTTTGCGGGGCAGTATGAATTACGGCGCGATAAAAAAAATTGACATCGCAAACGGAGACGGAGTGCGCGTGAGCCTTTTCGTTTCCGGATGCCGAAATCATTGCAAGGGCTGCTTCCAAAGCGAAACATGGAATTTCGACTACGGAAAAAAATTCGACGAAGACGCGCTAAAAGAAATTTTGGACGCGCTTTCAAAACCGTTCATTCAAGGCCTCACCATTTTGGGAGGCGAGCCTTTCGAGCCTGAAAACCAGCCATGCGTCCGCGCCTTGCTTGAGCGCGTCAAATCCGAACTTCCCAAAAAAGACATTTGGTGCTACACAGGCTACATTCTCGAAACCGACTTGCTCGCGGAAAACGGCTCGCGTCACACGGAACACACCGAAGCAATTTTGCGCATGGTCGATGTTTTGGTAGACGGACCTTTCATTTTGGAACAAAAAGATTTGAGCCTGAAATTCCGCGGCTCGAAAAATCAGCGAATAATAAATTTGCGGGAGAAATTATGTCAATAGAAAAGGTGCGCGAATATTTTTTGCGCTTTGGAATTGAAAGCCGCATCCGCGAATTCGACGTTTCGAGCGCGACCGTTCCGCTTGCGGCAAAGGCTTTGGGATGCGAGGAAGCGCGCATCGCGAAAACGCTTTCGTTCATGGCGGGCGAAAATCCAATCGTAATCGTGATGGCAGGCGACGCGCGCGTTGATAACAAAAAATACAAGGCCGCGTTTTCGACAAAGGCGAAAATGCTTTCGTTCGACGAAGCCGCGAATTTGGTCGGGCACGCTGTGGGCGGCGTTTGCCCTTTCGCGGTGAACGAGGGCGTAAAAGTTTTTTTGGACGAATCCTTGAAAAGGTTCGAAACTGTTTTTCCGGCCTGCGGAAGCGCGAACAGCGCGATCGAACTTACGATTTCCGAATTGGAAAAATACGCTTCGCAGCCGGTCCAATGGATTGACGTTACGAAAATTTGAATTTGGGATTTTAACATGAATATTCAAAACAGCCGCACAGATGGCGCGGCTTGTTTTGAATTCGAGTTTTTTTATAGGCAAACAATTCAAAAAAACTCGCTTATCGACTGCCGTTTCTCACTTCGTTGCAAAACGGCGTTTCCTAGATATGGAAAAAATTGATATTTTTTCCATATCTAGGAAATAAAATGAAAGAAAACGATTTGATTTTTACGCGCGAGCACATTGTAAGCTCCGCGTTCATCGACAGCACCGTCCGGCTTGGAATCGCGCAGGCGGCTCTTTTGGTGCAGGACAATTTGACGGAAAGTTTCGCGGCGATGGATTGCGACGGCGTTGTGTATCGCGAGCGGCACAATGCCTTTTGGGTTTTTACAAAAACGCGGATTCATTTTGCGCGGCGTCCTGATTGGCGCGAAAAAATTTCCGCATCGACTTTTCCTGTCGATAGCGCGGGATTTCGCACGCATGTGAACACGATTTTCAAGGACGCTAGCGGCGCGACTCTTCTCACCGCGAACCAAGAGGCTTGCGTTTTGAGTTTGGAAAATCATCGTCCGCTTCGCCTTGCCAATTTGACTTATCCGAAAGAAAATTTTCCGCCGCCAATTTTCTGCGAGCCTTTCGAAAAATTTCCCGAAATAGTTTCCGAAGAAAATTTTTCGTTCGAGCAAAAAATCCGAAGCCAGCAAATCGACATGTCGCGCCACATGAACAACATCGAATACATTCGCCTCGCGCTGAATGTTTTTGACGACAATTTTTTGCAGGCGAACGAAGTAGAGAAAATCGAAGTGCATTACACCGGCGAAAGCCGCGAAGGTCAAATGCTGCGCGTTTTCCGCCACGACGAAAATTGTGCGATGTTCATCGCGATTCAAGAAAGCGAGCGAACAGTTTTTGAAATGAAAATAAAATTCACAAAATGAAATTGCGAGGTTGAAATGAAAATCGGAATTCTCGGCGCGGGACACATCGCGTCTACAATGGCGAAAACTTTGAACGCGATGGAAGGCGGCGTGAAATGCCATGCCGTGGCTTCGCGCGATCTTGAGCGCGCGAAAAATTTTGCAAGCGAGCATCGCATTGAAAAAGCATACGGCTCTTATGAAGAGCTTGCCTGCGATCCCGATGTCGAAATAATCTACATCGCGACTCCGCATTCGCATCACGCAGAGCACGCGAAACTTTGCATAGAGCACGGCAAGGCAGTTTTGTGCGAAAAAACGTTCGCGAAAAATGCGAGCGAAGCGAAAAGCGTTTTGAATTTCGCGAAAGAAAAAAATGTCTTGGTTACCGAAGCAATTTGGACGCGATACATGCCTTCGCGAAAATTAATCGATGAAATCATCGCAAGCGGCATCATCGGGAAAATCACTTCGCTCACCGCGAACCTGCATTACAATATTTCGCACCACGAACGCCTCGTGAATCCCGCCCTCGCAGGCGGCGCGTTGCTCGATGTCGGAGTGTACACATTGAATTTCGCGCTGATGCATTTCGGCGCGGAAATCGAGCGAATCGATTCGAGCGCGGCATTGACGAAAACAGGCGTTGACGGAACGAACAGCATCACGCTTTACTACAAGGACGGACGCGCAGCCTTTCTCAATTCGGGAATGTTTTCGCGCAGCGACCGCAAAGGAATCTTTTTCGGCGAGCGCGGATACATCGTCGTCGAGAACATAAACAATCCGAACGCGATTTGTGTTTTTGACGAGCGCGACAATTTGATAAAAAAAATCGAAGTGCCCGCGCAAATCTCAGGCTACGAATACGAACTGGAAGAAACCATCGTCGCGCTGAAAGCGAAAAAATTGGAATGCGATTCGATGCCGCATTCCGAAACGATCCGCGTCATGGAAATGATGGATTTCTTGCGAAAATCTTGGGGCGTGAAATTTCCCGGCGAGTGAAACACAATTTTTCCTGTCGTCAATATGCAATAAGGTGTACACTTGATGTTTTCATTCTAGCCCTACAATTCCTGTATTTGATTTAGAACTCGCTGCCGTCACCGCGTCACTGGCAGTCGTAGTCGATTCCCCGCGTTCTTTTTCTCCTGAAAGAAAAACATCTTAGATTCAGTTTTATCTGAAGGGTACGCAAAATCTATGAGTCACCGTAAAGTCGCTAGTATCGAAACATGTGGCTAACCAACACTGCCAAAAATTTGCACTTCATTTTGGGTGTACACTTTTTCGCTTGTTGTTAATAGAAACACAATTTTTCCTTGCCAATTTCAAGTTTTTGTGTTATATTCTTAAGTGTGTGGTTTTCCGTTTTGAACGCGAAAATTGTACATATTTTTTCAACAACGAGCGAATTTTCAGATTCGGGAGTTGTTGAAAACGCGATTTCGTAACGAAGTAAGAAATCGCAGTGAATACGCGAGTTTTGAAAAAACTCGTCATTAAAAACGGCAACGCCATTTTACTTGCTGTTTTTAATTGTCGGAAAAGGGGTGCAAGTCAAATCGCCGCAAAGCGCGGAGTTTTGACTTAAAAGTTTGCGTTGCAAACATAGGAAATCCGCATTGAAGCAATTCACGGATTTTCAACTCGGGTTTTTGCGAAAACTCGTTCATTATCAATTGTGCGTTTTCATTCATTGCGGACGCACGCCAAAAAGTCAGTCGCGTTTTTGCCGGCAAAAAGTTTCCTGCAAAAGCAGCTTGACTTTTTATGGAGGTTTCTTATGGGAAATTCAGCAAAATCAAAGTCAATCGGAAGATTGATTCTTCAGCTCGCGCTTGCTTGTCTTTTGATCGTGGGCGGAATTTGGGCTTTGCAGGGTGCGGGTGATTTCGGCGCGATGGCGTTGAAAGGAATGCTCGGAAGTTGGGCTGGATTGATTTTCGGCGTGCTTGAATTGGTGGCAGGCGTTTTGCTTTTGCTCGAATGCTTTATCGGCGACAAATTCGGCGCGTTCGACAACATTCTCGGCTGGATCATCATGATTGTTTGGGCGATCGCGATTGTCGTCGGCGACATCTTGAATGGCAGCTTCAAACAGTTCTTGCCTTGGCTCTACGGTTTCGCAGGACACATCATCGTGCTCGGCGCGCTTTGGTCGCTCAACGACTAAAAGCGGCAGACGTTTGAAAAAAGTCCGCGCAGGAATTGCGCGGACTTTTTTATTTTGTGAAAACTGCGCGAGTTTTGGCGAAGCGTCTGAATCCTAACGGAATTCAACCGAATCCCTAAAGGATTTGAAACGAACGCAAGGAAAGACATGTTTCCTAGTTTTGTACAAGACTTGCAAGACCTAATCCAAATCCGCTTCGCCATCTGTGCAGACGACTTTTTTTGCGGGAACGTTTTTATGCCAGGCAAGCCAAAATCTGTCTTTGGTGATATTGCGCCACTGCTCTATTGTGCCAGTGAAAACTATTTTCGTAAGCGATGTGCACTCATTGAACGCTCCACTATCGATTCTTGTTACGCTATTGGGAAGCTCTATGCTTAAAAGCGACTTGCAATCCTCGAACGCAGACATACCAATTTTCGTCACATTTTTCGGAATTGAAATGCTCTTGAGCGAAGTGCATTCAGCGAACGCCATCGAGCCGATTTCCTTTACTCCTTTCGGAATAGTGACTGCAGACATCGCCTTTAGGTCAACAATATCGGACATCGTAATGGTTTTCGCGTTTTTGACAAGATTTATGTCGTTTTCCATCTGACACCACTGCGCTAGCGTTCCCCTGTACTGTATGGTCTTTATGTTGCCGCAGTTTGCGAACGCATCGTTCTCAATGCTTTTGACGCTTGCAGGGATTGATACTGTCGCAAGCGACACGCACCCCCTGAATGTATTACCGGCGATTTCCGTCACGCCATCGGCAATCGTTACGCTCGCAAGCAACTTGCAGCCATAGAATGCATTACGTCCGATGTTCGTTACATCCTTTGGTATTGTGAGTGTGGTCATAGCTTTCAAGTCTGTTACGTCGGACATTGCAATGGTTTTTGCATTCCAAACAAGATGCGCGTCGTTATCTATCTCGCACCACTTAGCGAGCGTTCCTTTGTACTGCACTGTTTTGATGTTGTCGCAATTCTTGAACGCACTGTCCCTGATTGTTTTGACACTTGCGGGAATAGATATTGTTTCAAGTAACTTGCACTCATAGAATGTGTTTTTTCCGATGCTTATCACGCCCTCTGGGATTGTGAGTGTGGTCATCGCCTTAAGGTCTGCCACGTCGGACATCGTGATGGCATTTGCTTTTTCGAGAAGAGATGCATCTTTGTCCAACTCGCACCATTGTGCGAGCGTTCCCCTGTACTGTACTGTTTTGATGTTGTCGCAGTTTTCAAATGCATTAAGTCCGATGTTTGTAACACTTGCTGGAATTGATATGCTCGCAAGTGACTTGCATCCCAAGAACGCTGCTTCCCCGATGCTTTTGACGCTTGCAGGAATTGATATGGTCGCAAGCGATTCGCAATTCAAGAATGCTTCTCTGCCTATTTCTGTTACGCTGTTAGGAATTGTTATGGTCTCAAGCGAAGTGCAGCCACAGAATGCAGATCCGTAGATTTTCTTCACGTCTTCGGCAATATCCACGTTTGCAAGTGCTTTGCAGCCGTAGAACGCCCCGACACCAATTTCCGTTATGTTTTTTGGAATCTCTATGCTCTTAAGCGATTCGCAATTAGAGAACGCGCCGTACCCTATTTTCGTCACGCCATCCGGGATTACGATCGAGGTCATAGCCTT
>CAMWIU010000083.1 GCA_947174385.1 uncultured Treponema sp. | reverse complement strand
TTATCGTGGGCATTCACGACAAGTCGCTCGCGGAAACCGTGGGCAAACTCAATCTCGCGCGCTTTGATCGAAGCCGGCTTGAGGGGAATTACGTTTCAAAAGAGCAGCCGAGCATCATCGACAACCCGAACATCAAAAGCGGCTTTTACGGCGCGCCGTCCGTCTGCGTCGTGTTCGCGCCAAAGCATTTTCTGTACAGCATTCCCGATGCCTTTTGCGCCGCCGAAAATATGGTGTTGCAGGCGACCGAACTCGGCATTTCGTCGTGCATAATCGCGCGCGGCGAAGAAACGTTTGATAACGAACACGGCGAGCGTCTTTTGAAAGCGTGGGACGTTCCCCCAAATTATATCGCGCGCTGTTTTGTCATTTTAGGCTATATCGACGGCGAGCCGCCCCACGCAAAACCCGTCAATCCAAACAGGAGTAAAATTATAAATTAAAATTATGATTATTTCTACCGGAATGAGAACGGATATACCAGCGTTCTACTCAACGTGGTTTCTCAACAGAATTCGTGAAGGGTTTGTCTACGTGCGCAACCCTTATTATCCCAATCAGGTTACAAAGTACAGTCTTTCGCCCGACGTGGTGGACTGCATTGCGTTTTGTACGAAAAATCCTATTCCGCTTATTCCGCACTTGGATGAATTGAACGCATACCGTCAGTTTTGGTTTGTAACGATAACGCCGTACGGCAAAGACGTTGAGCCGAACGTGCCCGACAAATCTAAGATTATCGAAGCGTTCAAAATAATATCGTCCAGTGTAGGCAAAAAAGCGATAGGTTGGAGATATGATCCCGTATTTTATGGTAACGGATTTAACCTTGAACGGCACGTCGACGAGTTCGAGAAGTTGGCGGTTGCGTTGAACGGTTTTACCGACAGCTGCGTTTTGAGTTTTCTCGATTTATACAAAAAAGTGCAGCGAAACGCGCCCGGCATTTATCCGCCGAATATAGAGGAACAAAAGATACTAGGTAAACAGTTAGCCGAAATAGCCAAAGAAAACGGCATAACAATCCGTAGTTGCTGCGAAGGAACGCATCTGGCCGAATACGGAATTGACGTAAGCGGCTGTCAGACGAAGGAAGTTATCGAGCGCGCAATCGGGGAGAAGCTGTATATCCGCGAGAGAAAAAGTCAGCGCGGTGTTTGCAACTGTTTACTAGGCAAAGACATAGGCGTATATAACACGTGCGGTCATTTATGTAAATATTGTTATGCAAATATGGATAAAGAGCTGGTTTTAAAGAATATGCGCCTGCACAATCTCGATTCGCCGTTTCTCATCGGCAACAGTCAAAACGGGGATAAAATTACCGAAGCAAAGCAAGAATGTTTTATAAGCAGACAAGGAAGTTTATTTTAGGCGAAGATGATTCGTGCGGAGGGATTCAAACCCCGACGCTTGCGTCGAGGTATGTTGATTTGGCGCACAATGCCAAGGCATTGCCGTTTTTCTATAGTGCTTAATTGTTATAGAATATATTCATTTTGCAAAATTGCGATTCATCGTTCAAACGGCTTGTTAAAAGAGCCGATCTCAATCAAGTTGCCTTCGGGGTCGGCGATGTAGCATGTCCGCTGTCCCCACGGCTCGGTCGTTGGCGCAAGCACGGGAGTCGCGCCCTTGCTGACGACTTCGGCAAAACGCTCATCGACTTCTTCAAACGTGTCCACGTACAGCGCGATTTCAAAATGCCCGTTAAGTCCCTTAATATATTCATACTTTCGGCTCGTCATGCGCTCAAAGTTGTTCCTGCCGTACAGCATGAACAATGTGCCGTCTTTTATCAAATAAACGTTGACGGCATCCTCGCTTTCTTTAATTTCAAATCCCAATACGTCCCGGTAAAAGCGAATCATTTTCGCCATGTCGTTCACGAACAAGCCGAATCCGTCAAGTCTCATAATTCCTCCTAATTTGTTCCAGTATACGGGATTTTTTTCCGGCTGTATTGGAAAAATGCGACAGTGCCGACCGTTCCGCGCGCGCCTGGGTGAGCGAGATTCCGTGGTGCGCTTTGAAGCTATTGCACAAGTGCGCCTGATCGTAAAAGCCGAATTTTTCGACGCAATCGAGCGCGTCAAAGCCGGGCTTTTGGCATTCCTGCCAAAGCAGCTGGTAGCGAAAAAGGCCGAGCGTCTGCGCGGGCGACGTTCCGACCGTCCGCAAAAATTTCCGCTCAAGCGACCTCGTGCTGACGGCGCAAAAACGCGCGGCGGCTTCGACCGAATTGCGGCAATTTTTGGCGACAAAAAAATGCAGCGCGTTCATGACGGCGGAATCCAGCTCCTGCGTTCCGATAAGCGAAAGCAGATAATTTTGCGCAATGCCAATCCGTGCGGAAAACGTGCGCGCTTCCCGAATTCGCTCCTGCACCCTGTCGAATCCCGGAAAGGCATCGCCCGCCGGAACGTACGTGCCGAAAAACAGCGAAGCGTCCGCCCGCGCAAAGAGCGGCACTGCCCAGGCGAAAAACCGGATGCCGAACTGCGGCGCGGAAGCCTCCGTCACAAAACTGCTTCCGCTCGTCCCGCAAAAATGCGCGGGCGCGTTCCCGTCCAGCGGAACGATGATGTCGGCGCAGATGTCGGGAATCACGCGGACACCCGCCCTGCCGTCGCCCGCCCAAAAACAGCGGATATACGACGCGAGCGGCGCGCACGGCGGAATTTCTGCGATGCCGTGTGCCTGCGGTGGCGCGGAAAGCGCGGCGGTAAAAATGCGTTCGAGCGAACATGCCATGCGGACAGTATAGCACATTAAGGCAAAAAAATGTATAATGATTATTTGACAAGGAGTTTTAGATGCAACGAAAATTTATTCCAATAGTGCTCATTCCTTTGGGCGCAGTTTTGATTTTTGCGGGATATATGTTGGTTCAAAAAATATACGATATGCTTATTTTTGCCGCGCTGTCCGAATGCAATCTTCCGCAAGAAAAAAAGTTTGAAATTGAAAAAATGAAAATTGACGGCTACAAAGTTTGGGAAATGAAAAACGTCTATGAAAACAACGGCGACTATTGGTTTGAGGAAATGCAAGACGGGAAGAAAATTGTCAACCGATTTTATATGGTCAACAAAGAAGTAAAGGATGTCGATGCTTTTGCCGCAAAGTTTATTTCATTGATGAAGGAGGAATTTTCGTCTGATGAAATCGTAATCAAGTATTTTGTGTATCGCGAAAGCAAAACGCTCCCTAAATATTGGATGCCCGTTTGGAGCAGGCGTTGCATCGATGCATTATTCATGCATGAAGATGATTTGTTGTTCACCATAACGACCGATGCCGATAAAAATATTTTGAATTTCGATATTTCATCGTCGAAAAATACGCCATCTGACAAAGTTTCCAATTTTTAGATTTTTATTTCAAGGAGAAAAGAATGTTTGAAGACGAAATTACGGAATTGCAGGCGGACATGGTGGACATCTGCAACGAGTATTCCTGCGGAGTCGCCGAAAAGATTTTTATCATCGCGTCATGCGAAAAAGAGGTGAACTCAGATTGTTTCTATGTCATCAATGACAAAATCTTTGAACGCCATAAAATAAACACTTCTGAGGCAAAAGCCAATTTCGACGTTTCGGCGGCTTGCCAAAAACAAATGCTGAACATTTTAAAAGAGGATGTGAAAAAAATAAAAACAGTCTGCGACAAGTACGAACAGCCGATGTTCATGGAAATGCGCCTTGTATACGAGCCGAAAACAAAAAAGTTCAACGCGAAATACAAATACGAGCCGCAGCTCACAGACGGCAAGGAAATGTCGGATATTGTAAATGAATGGTTCGAAGAAGAGAAGTCAGAAATCGGCGGCAGGTCTTGGGGCTTCGTGCTTGCTGTGATCGTGCTCATTCTTTTGGGGCTTATCATGCTTGTGTGCAAGGCGGTAAAAACATTGGTGCGCAGGATAAAACGCCGCCTGCGAAAGGAGAAAAAAACATTCGAGGAAGAATTGTCCGCATTGCAGACAGACATGGTGGACATCTGCAACGAGTATTCGCAAGGATTTGCCAACAAGATATTCATTTATGTTACTTATGAAAACGAGCTTCTATATGCGATGCATTTTTATAGCATCAATAATAAACTCTTAAAGCCCGCCAAGTTAAATGAATCTGAACTTGACATAGTTTTTGTGGTGACAGAAGATTACCAAAAACAAGTTTTGGACATCCTGAACGAAGATGTGAAAAAAATAAAATCACTCTGCGAGAAATACAGCCGGCCGATGTTCACGGAAATGCGCCTTGTATACGAGCCGAAGACAAAGAAATTCGACGCGGAATACAAATATGATCCGCAGTTCGCCGATGACATGGCATTGTCGGATATTTTAAGCGCATGGTTCGAGGAAGAAAATGCGAAGTTGAGGAGCGGAATGAAATATTATGAAATAGGCAGAGGCGGAGAAAGATTAAAATATCCTGAGCCAAAACTCTTTGGCGAATGGGCAGAAGAAAGGCTGTATGCTAATGAATGGAGAAACAGGAATCTAGCGTTGCCCGTAACGATGTCCGTCAAAAACAGATACAGTCCGGGGAACTATCCGCTGGCGGATTCAGCTTTGGTGTCGTACAAACTTTTAGGCATAATAAAAAAACTCAACAGTGACTATGAAGCACTTCCGACCCAGATGTATTACAAAGAAAAAGAGCCGATTTGGGGAATCTACTATTCCATGATTTTCCCAGAATACGAAGTTCTGAATCTCGAAAAATCTGAGTACGATACCGGCCCATACGGAGATGATGTTTGCATGATTGACAAAATTGTTTTGTCAAAAGAAAAACTTTCTCATGTGTACGCAGAAAACAATATATTCGCCTTAAAAGAAGAGTCCGTAACCATAATCTGCACCGAGACCGCAAAGAACATGATAGAAGCCGCCGGCATAAAAGACGTGAGTTTTACGGAAGTTCCCGTCGAGTGAAAAACTGTTTTATTTTGACGATGATGAGTATGAAAGAAAATTATGAATGCTAAAAAGTGCCTGCGCAAAAACTTGGGGAATTACTGATGAAAACAGATTTAAAGAAACTGACGCTTTTATTATTTTATCCTGCGGAATTTTTGCTGATTAATAAAATGATAATTCCTCGCAGAGAATTTTTCATAGGAGCAATAATTATTTTCGTTCTCTCAATAGTTCTTTTTGTTCTGCACTCTTTTAAAAAGATTATGACAAAAAGACTTTTTGGATATATACTGTCTATTGGTTTGATAAGTTTTTTGTCAACTTTTATATTTACAAATCATGGGCTTCCCATTGTTCAGCAGCTGCGGTGGCTGAAAAGTATATATACGTATGTTTTTGCGTTTATTTATGCTGTCTGTAGTTTGGCTATAAATTTGCCTGTTTATAGCATTTTTATAATTTGGGATAAATAATAAAAGAAAGACTGGAAAGGAGTTCCCTTGACTATGAAAAAACCGATTCTTTTTTTGCTGTCACTGTTTACATCGTTTTATGTTTTTGCTCAGGCGGACTTCTTGCGATATTATGGTATGGAAACAGTCGCGTCCGAAAAACTGGAATACCGTGACGGATTTTTACAGGAAGATGAAATTGACAATGGCGACTACGAGACATGCAGGATTTTCTTTTGCGGCGATTTTTCTTTTTCGTATTATTATGCCAAGAAAAACGGAAACGAAAATGCCATAAAAATCAACGGCCAAACATTCGTTACGGGAAATGAAATGTGCCAGGAATTTGACGCTTATAGAATTCGGGACGGAGGAAAAACGTATTTTGTTTTGGCAGGATATGCAGCGGCAGCGCGGTTTGTCCGTTTTTTCTATATATTTGACATTACCGACACGAATGCCGTTCGCTTTTACAAAATGGTTTCCGACCTGTTCTTTGCGTATCAAAGAGATGAGGATTTTTTAGGACGCTATAAGAATCAATTGTGTTTTTTTGCGGTAACGGACAGGTGGATGGCCAGCTTGCGTAAAAAAGATGACGGCATTCCGAATTATTACATTGCTCCATATTTTATTGATGGCGATGAGCTGAAAGAATTTGCGGAAGGCGGAAAACGGCATCGCGTCTATTTCGATTTTGATTTTAGTGGCGAAAAAGGCGTTCACAATATTACGAGGAATTTTGAGAAGTGAAGGGCAGTGAAGCATTTTGCACAAACGCTGTATACAGGAAAAAATGACGAACATTCAGATGTGCCTTTCAAGGAACATGAAATTTCATCGCAAGCGGCTTGGACTTTCGCAGGCCGCGCTCGCGGAAAAAGCCGAAACCGCCCCGAACTATATCGCGCTGATTGAAGTGGGCAAAAGTTTTCCGTCGCTTCCGATGATGGAAAAAATCGCCGCCGCGCTGCAAATTGACGCGCTCGACCTTTTTGATAAAGACGGTTTGATTTCTATCGATAAAAATTCTCTTCGCGCGGATGTGCTTGGACGGATTTCTCGCGCCGTGGAAGATGCGTTCGATTCGCACAGCGTTTGCCCGTAGCCCGCAAATTTCAAAATGCGAAAATAAAAATTCCGCAAAATAAAGCGGCGGGATATTTTCAACGCCGCGTTTTCCATTTTATTTCATCACGAATTTTTTGAAAATCTTGACACATGCCAAAAATTTTGACGTTTTTCATCAAAAAATCGCAAATTTTTATCGAAAAACAATATGTTTTTATTAAAATTCGATAATAATTTATTGACAAACGATAAAAATTATGGCAAAATAAGCGTGTTGGAGGTGCGAAATGAAAATCAAAACATGGAACGGCGTCATCGGCATTGTTTCGCGCGTCGCCGAGATTGGCTATTTTTTGTTTTCGGCGTTGTGCGGCGGGCTAGCAGTTTTTTCGATCGCAAAGGGAAGCGCGGCGGTGGACGCGGTGCTTTTGTCGAATGGCGGCGACGCTTCGATTGGAACGAACGGCTTTGCGATCGCAATCGTTGGGAAATCAGGAGATGTGCTTCCTGCGGCGTTGACACTGCTTTCGATTGTGGGTGTTTGCACGATGTTCTGCATGGGAATGATTTTCAGGAATGTGCGCTTGATTTTCAAAAGCGCGGATGTTGAAGGCGAGACACTTTTCAATGCGGATGTCATCAGAATGGTGCGTGAAATCGGATTTTTTTGCATTGCCGTTCCTGTCATCGGTTTTGCCGCGCTTGCCGCTGGAAGGTTGATTCTCGGAGCGGATTTAGAAGCGAGCGTTCAGCTGCACGGATTCGCGCTTGGATTTGTGGTGCTGTGCCTCTCTCAGTTTTTCGCCCGAGGCATGGAACTTGAACGCGAAGTGGAGGGCTTGGTTTGAATCTTGACGAAGAAATCGAAACTGCGGAAGGAAAAATAATCTTGCGGCTTGACCGAATGATGGTGGAACGCGGAATGTCTTTGAACGAACTTGCCGAAAAAGTTGGAATCACGAACGTGAATCTTTCCAAAATCAAAAACAACAGGGTGAACGCGATTCGCTTTTCCACGTTGGCGGCGATTTGCGCCGCGCTGGATTGCACGCCCGGCGACATCCTAGAATACAAAAGGAGGCAGGAAAAGGAAAAAAACTGATTAAAAATTCCGCAAAGATTGCGCGGTGTTTTTTGTGTGATGTGTGGTGGGGGAAGTTTGCGTTGCAGACTAAAATGGTGAAAGCGCGGAAATATTGAATGCGCTTTGAAAATTAGACTTTTGAAAAATTTCAGTTTTTCAAAATTAGGAGGAAAAAATGAAAATTATGAAAAAAATTGCGGCGGCGATGGCAGTGGCATTTGCGACAGTGCCGCATTTGTTTGCGGCGGTGGAACTTGATGCGAGCGTGTACGCAACGCCGTTTAATCGCATTGATGCCGAGGCGCACGACGCGCTTTACGAAAAAATTCCTGTGGGCATTTCCATAGGCGGAAATTTTTATTTCGGCGAAATCAAGCCGTTTTCAATTGGGCTGAATGTCGCGCTTGGTTATGACAATTTTTTCAATGTGGACTACGGCGAGGAGTACGACATCGACCACGGTTTCAATGGCAGCATTGCTGTAGGTCCTGTGTTCAGATTCGGCGCGGCAGACTCGCGGCATTCCTTCCACATTTCTCCGGGCGTTCAGTTTGATTTTTTGGGAATGAAAAGCGAATTGGTGGATGACACTTGCGACTTGTTTTTTGCGCTTGATTTCGGCGTTCACATCGATGCGGGATACAGTCTTTGGCTCGTTCAAAAAGAAAAGTTCGCGCTGGCTTTGAATTTCGGCGTGGATTATTCAATCGGAGCGGGCAGGGTCTGTAACACTTGGGTCAATAAAAAAGCGGAAGAATTCGGCGACATTGAATGGTACGATCTTAACTCCGCGCAGCATTTGAAAGTGTACGCAGGCGTTAAGTTCCGAATCGGAGAATGACTGTAAATTGAGACGGGCGGTTATTTCGACATGCTAAATAA
The DNA here is from genome assembly GCA_947174385.1 of uncultured Treponema sp. GTDB lineage: Bacteria > Spirochaetota > Spirochaetia > Treponematales > Treponemataceae > Treponema_D. The sequence continues at coordinate 1,780 of CAMWIU010000083.1, read as the reverse complement.
CCGCATGCAAACGCCGCGAGTTTTGGTAGCACGAAGTGCGCACAAAACTCGTAAGCATGGCGAAGCCTGCGATGCACGTCCAAATTCAACGGAGAGTTTCATAAAAAGAATAATCCACCACGCCGCTCATTTCGGAAAGTGCGCCGCGTTCCAGTTCCATTGCCATGAGGCAGTCGAGGTGGGGGAGGTGCATGGCAGGACCTGCCGTTATGCCGAATCGGTGGCTCGGCTGGAAACCGCGCGATGTGTAGTTGCGAGGATCGCCTTCGACAATCACCGCCTTGAAGCCAAGCCGCCTCGCTTTTTCAAAGCCGAATTCTATCAAATCTTTTGAAATGTGCTGCCGCTGGAATTCTGTTTTGACGGCGACTGGCGAAAGCAGAAGAAGTTCGTTTTCGTATTTTCCTTCGAGATGAAAGCGCGAAAACATCGCGTAGCCGAGCAGTTCGCTTTGAGAGTTTGTAGCAATCAGCTCGAGTTCGGGAACGTAATATTTTTTCGCGCGGATTTCTTCCACAAGGCTGCGCACGGTTTTGCCTTCTTCTGCGTCGCTATGTTTTGTGAAAACGTCTTCGACAAGTTCCAGCGCGGGAAGAAGAAATTCGGCTTCGATGGATTTGATTGTTCTTTTTATTTCCATACTTTTATTGTAACATTTTCGGGTGGATTTGGCAAGATGCGGCGCGAATGCCGGCTGGAGTGCGATGTTTTTTTCTTGGTAAAAAAGTTTGGATGGAAGCAAGAAAAATCCTCCCCCTTAAAATTAAGTCCGCAGAAAATCTCAATTTTCGAAGGCGGACGCGATAGAAAAAAATTATTTTTGTTCGAATTCCATTTTCAAAAGATATTCTTTCCTTTCGATTCCTCCGCCATATCCCACCAATTTTCCGTCGCTTCCGATAACTCGATGGCAAGGAATTATGATTGGAATGGGATTACGATTGTTCGCCATGCCGACTGCGCGAGCCGCGTTTTCGTTGCCCACGATTTCGGCTATCTGCTTGTAGCTGCGTGTCTCGCCATAAGGAATGCTTTGCAATGCGCTCCAAACTTTTTTTTGAAATTCGCTTCCAGCCAGGGAAAGTGGAATGTCGAAAGTTTTTCGGCGTTTGAAAAAATATTCCGAAACCTGCGCTTTCGCGCTTGCCAAATAAATGCCTTTTCCATGCGTCGAAATGTTTGGCTCTTTGTTGTCTATAAATCGTAAGGACGTGATGCCGTAGTTATTTTCTTCGATGCGAATCAATCCCAATGGAGTTTCGCAAAAGCAAAACGGACGCTCGGATGCTTGCCGCAAAACATATTCCTTTGGTGTGATGCCCGCATGCGTTTTGAAAAAATTCTCGAAAGAACTTTTGCTTTTGATGCCGATTTCACGTGCCGCGTTTTCAATGCTGCGCCCGGCGTCGAGCAGTTCTTTCGCGCGTTGAAAATTTGCGTTTGCAATATTTTGTTCTCTCGTCATATAAAATTTTCCTCAAAAAAAATTTTGCGAAATGCCGCCGCGTATTTTAAAATCCATCACTCCTTAAATTTTCAATTTCTGAAAATATTGAAAAAGCGACTTTGTAGCGGAGCGGAAAATCGCAGTCGAATAAACGAGTTTTTGAAAGAAACTCGAAATTAAAGTTTGCGGTACTATTTTTGCCACCGTGAATCCTACTTCATCGCCACGATGACCGAAAACTTCTGGCAGGAGTAGACGCACTTGACCGCCTTGAAGCCGCACTCGCGAAGCATTGCGGCTTCCTGTTCGACGGAGCATTCCCGGTCCAGCGTC
>CAMWIU010000082.1 GCA_947174385.1 uncultured Treponema sp. | reverse complement strand
TTCGTTAAAATGACGATTCCCGCCGCACGATGATTTTGGCAATCGTTATTTTGACGATTTGTGCTTCACCGTGATTTGACGTTTGTTATTTTTACGATTGCTGTGATTTTAATCTTTCCATTTCGTGTATTTTTCGCATTCCAAAATTCGGCGGGCATTCTCGATTCTTTCCGCGCTGGGCATCGGAGTTTTTTCAAGCGGATACGGAATTCCCATTTCCCGATATTTCATGATTCCCAAGGTGTGGTACGGCAGGATTTCCACGCGCTCGACGTTGGAAAGCGTCCGGATGAAGTCGCGCGTCTTTCGCAAATATTCGTCGTCGTCGGAAATGCCGGGAACCAAAACATGGCGAATCCAAATCGGCTTTTTTATTTCGTCGAGGAATCGGAACATTTCGATTATGTTTTCGTTGCCACGCCCCGTAAGCGCAAGATGCTCGGCGGGATCGATGTGCTTGATGTCCATCAAAAGGATGTCCGTGACTTCCATCAGCTTTTTGAATTTCTCGAACCATTCGCCCTTGCTCGTAAACGGCGCGCCCGAAGTGTCGATGCAGGTGTTGATGCCGCGTTCTTTCGCGAGCGAAAAAAGTTCGAGAAGAAAATCGATTTGCGACAAAGGCTCGCCGCCGCTCGCCGTGATGCCGCCCTTTTTTCCCCAATACGCGCGGCAAGTTTCGGCCTCGTCCAAAAGGCTTTCCGCGGAACGCCGCTCGCCGCCTTCCATTTTCCAAGTGTCGGGATTGTGGCAGAATTTGCAGCGCATCGGGCAGCCCGCGAAAAAAATTATGTAGCGCATTCCCGGCCCGTCCACTGCGCCGAACGATTCGACTTTGTTGATGTATCCGTCCATATTTTTATATTAGCATAAATTTTTAAAATGGGCAAATGCAAAATGGGGGAATTGTGGGGAGTGGCACCAAAAGCGATTGATTGCCCGCCGCTTGATTTATGACATAAAATTTAGATTCCATTGTTTTTCTTGAACAGGCGCGGAATGTTCTTGTAAGTGTCTTTTACAATCAGCGGATTCAGCCATATCAGCATAATCACGATTTTCAGCAGGAAAATCTGAAAAGGCTTGTTCTCGTGCTTTTCATAGAATTTGCACTGTGAAATGAGTTGCTCTACATATCTTTTTGTGGCAAAGTAAAAAACTTTATAACTCTTTTTATCATTACTATTTGCTGAACCTCCCTCAAGATGCACAATTTCCGGACCGTCAATTATCCTTAGTTGCAATCCTGCCTTGCTCATACAAAGTTGTAAATCTATTTCTTCACGATATAGAAAATATCTTTCGTCGAATCTTGCATATCCATCGTTTCTTACAAACAAATCCGCGCCAATTATCCATTCAACATTTCCAAGATAAAAATTGGCTTTTGAATCAAGCGTTACTTCAATTTTCTTTCTAGTGAAAAAATATTGAATCGTACGCTTTGTATTTCCGAGCATTGTTATGAACATCATTCTTAAAAATGATGTTAGCGACTTCATTTCCCCGTATGAACATACATACCCCCCCCCATTTACATTTTTCAGGTTGCATCCTATCGCGCCGAGTTTTTCGTTTACGTGGCTTTCAAAGTAGTCAAAGAAGATCTTTATGGCGTTGTTCAGAAGCACGGTGTCGCTGTTGAGATAAAAAACATACTTTCCCGCCGCGACGGCAAGCCCCCGGTTGTTTGCCGCTCCGAAACCAATGTTGGCATTGTTTTCAATCAGCCGCACCTGCGGAAAACATTCCCGGCACATTTCGGTAGAACCGTCCTGTGAGCCATTGTCGGAGACGATGACCTCAAAGTCGATGCTGTCAGTCTTTTCATATATGGACGTAAGGCAGTCCTTGAGCAACTGTTTTGTGTTGTAGTTTACGATGATGACTGAAACGTCTTTTGTTATTTCGTTGGATTTCATATTCTTTCAATTTTACTCTTTATGAAAGTCTTTTGTCAATTCCCGCACGAATCCGCGCAACAGAGTAGCTGATTCATACTCCGTTTTCCTGCGCGAGCACCGTTCCAGGGTGGAAGAGGATCTCTGCCGTGATGCTGCGATGCCGTACAAGCCGGGCGAATGCGGGAAGGACTTTCTTGAGCCGTACAGCATCCATATTTCCGCTGAAAAAAACGCCGCAAATGCAGTTGTCGTCCAGTCGCATTTTCCGTAATTTGCGCGAGACGCGGTGCGCAAAGAAATTCAAAATCAGGCATTTGACAAAATTCGCGGGTGAGAATCTGCGGAAAAACGTGCCACTCCTAAAATACGGAAAAAGCGGATCCCGTGCGTTCCGTACGAATTCCGTGTTGAATCCCTGTGCCGAAAGGGAACGGATCGCATCGCAGAGCGCGTCGAACACAAGCGGAATCATGTGCGGATGCTGGTGACTGTCGAACCGCAGCCTCTGTCCCCGCAGTATGTCGGACTTGATGACGGCGTGTGCCTGCCGCTCGATTTCTGCCGCAAGCTCGCGCCTGATAGTTTTCCGCATGAACGGGTTGTAATTCCAGAGCAGAAGCCGTCCCCATGAGATGCGGAAAAATCCGTGCTCGTCCGTCAGGTGCGGCACTTCGCTGCGCGCGCAGAGACTTTTCCCCTCCATAAAATTAAGGTGGACTGAAATTTTCGGATAGGGAAACTGCCCGTTTCCGTTTGCGAGCAAAGCGCAGGCGTGCGGAAAGCCGCTCATGTTCGGCATGACACTTATGCTGTCGAGCGTTCCCGATTCGAGCAGCGTCATAATATCTTGGTCGGAATGCGCCGTCAGCGCGAAATCGTCGGCATGGAAGTCAAACACGCTCGGCATCATTCTCTCCGCCAATGTGCTTGCTTACGATATATTGCGGTCGCCCTTTTATCTCGTCATATACTTGTGCGAGGTACACGCCGATTATGCCGAGCGAAATCATCACACCGCCAAAACCGAGAAGCATGACGATGAGCAAAGTGGGAAAGCCGTCGGCGGCAGCACCGCGCACGAAAGCGATGAGCGTATCGATGATGAGGATTATCCCGATTGCGGCGAAAACTGCGCCGATTGCCATCACGATAAAAAGCGGCGCGTAGCTGAAACAGACGACGTTGTTTATCGCGTATTTGACCAGTGATTTCGTTGACCATTTTGAAGTGCCGGAAGCGCGTTCGGCGACCTCATAATAGACGGTCGTCTTTTTGAATCCGACCCAGAACGACAACGCCCGGAAAAACGTGTTGCGCTCGCGGAATTTTGCGAGTTCCGCGACGACTTTTCTGTCGAGCAGCTTGTAGTCGCTGGAATTTTTCATGTCCATGCCGACGGCACGGCTGATGAGTCCGTAAAAAATCTTTGTGAACAAGCGATGGAAAAGGGATTCCCTGCCGCGGTCGGACTTGACGCCTTCAACGACCTCATAGCCTTTTTTCCATGCGGTGTACATTTCGGGAATCAGCGAGACAGGGTGCTGCAAATCCGCGTCGAGGATGACGGTGCAGTCTCCGGTCGCACTCCGCAGTCCCGCAAAAAGCGCGGCTTCTTTGCCGAAATTCCGCGAAAAGAAAACGCCTTTTACGTTTCCGTGCGTACCCCCCCCCATTATTTTGTTTTCAACAATGTCAGTGATTTTTTCCGCAGTTCCGTCAGTCGAGCCGTCATTCACAAAGATCAGTTCATACCGCGCCCCGTCGTCAGAAAGGATGCTTTGTCCTGAAAAAAGAGTTTCTATCGCATCAAAAAACGGCACGACATTCGATTCTTCGTTATAGCACGGAACAACAAGCGAAATTTTTGGCATGACGATTTCCTCACTATGATTTTGGCAGATGTGCCAAAACAATTGTATACTATTAGGACGGTTGCTGTCAAGGTTTGTGCTTGCATTGTACTGCGTTCTCCTTGAAAACAAATCGGAAAGTTTGTATACTGTTCAATTATGGAAAAAGAAAATATTCCTTGCAAAAAGAAAGTTGTCTTCGTGGTGCTTGTGCTTCTGTTCGTATCGAGCGCACTTCTTGCGATGCCTGTTTCCGTCTACGCGATTCTCGGTTTTGCCGAGCAGTATTTGGGGCGTTCGTTGCGAGATCCGGCACGGTGGATTGAAATTATAAAGCACTGCTCGTTCATTGCGATGACAATCATCGCGTTTGCGTTTTTTCTCGGCTATACGAAGAACGGCCGGAATCTTGCGGATGAAACGCGGCAAGAGCTGGCTTCTTGGCGCATGAAAACCGACGCGAAACGGTTTGCACTTGCCTTTGCAGGAATGGCCGTGTTTTATTATGTCTGTCTTTTTAAAATCATCGGCGCGGATTTTTACTATAGTGACGATATTTGGAGAAGTTATGAGGGAAGCCGTTCATGGATTGGCTTCAGCCGGTATATTTCCGACTTCCTTTCAATCGCCGTTCATGGAAGCGTCCGCCTTTCGGACATCGCGCCGCTGACGCAGTTCATAACGATAGCCGTCATGGCGTTGGCGACGGTCCTGCTTGCGGCGGTGCTTCGTGACGGGAACATCACGCTGCCGGGACTGCTGGCGTGTTCGCTGCTGTTTCTCTCGCCGTTTTTCGCGCAGAATTTCTCGTACCGGTTCGATTCGCCTTATATGGCACTTGCCGCGTTTTTTCCCATCGTGCCGTTTCTGTTCGTGGCGAACAGGCGCGTGTTCTTTTTTGTTTCGGTCGTCTCGCTGATGCTGTGCTGTATGTGCTATCAAGCGGGGAGCAGCATATTCATTCTCCTTGCGATGTATGTTTCGCTGTCGATGTGGCTCAAAAAAGAGCTGGGGCTGCGCGCGCTTGCCTTCGGTGGGATTGCCGCCGCGGCATATCTGTGCGCGATGCTGGTTTTCAAGGTTCTTTTCATGAACACCATGGAGAACGCGGCGGATTCGAATTTCTCGACGGTCATCACGCTTTCTGCCGTTCCGCAGAATATCGCCGCATACGCGCGGAACACATTGCCGCTTTTCGGCGGAATATGGACAAAATGCTTTTTGCTTGTCTCCGCCGTCGGTTTTATTATCGCGAGCGCAAGGAATGCAAAGCGTGGCGGAATTGCCTCTTGTGTTGCCGTCGTCATATTTATTGCCGCAGGCTTTATCCTTTCGTTCGGACCGTACCTTGTCTTTGAGCGGCCGCTGTTTGCGCCACGGGCGATGATGGGCTTCAATATGCTCGTCGCCCTTGTCTGTGCGGGGCTGTGCGGCGCGGGCGGAAAATGGCGCGTGCTGCCGGTGTGCTGCCTCGTGTACGGATGCGCCGTCTTCATGCATGCATATGGCACGAGCCTTGCCGAGCAGAAAGAGTACCAGCGTTCCCGCACGGATATGCTCCTTTCCGACTTTGGCAGGTTTGCGGACGGCGGCGGGGAAATCGGCATTTCGTTTTCGGGAACGATCGGGCTTGCGGACGGCTTGCGCATAAACGCGCGGAACTTCCCCCTGATAAAACAACTTGTTACGGTTGTTCCCTCGGCAGGAAGCATCTGGAACGATGATATGCTGAACTCGCTCGGCTTCAAATGCAAGGACGAGTATCTCCACGAAAATCCCGGCCTGCCGTTGCTGCTGTCCATGTATTGGCACGATATTTACGGGGAGGACGGGCGGTTCTTTGTTGTCCTCAAGCAGCACGGAGAGGTGCGATGAGCGCGCAAATAAACAAGGTCGTGTTCCTGACCGTCCACAGCTGGATTTCAAACCGGCAGGGCGGTTTTCACAAGTTCGCGGAGGCATGCTGCACTGCCGGCGCGGAGGTCGTTTTTTTCAGTTTTCCGCGCCCGTACTACAGCCTTTTTCAGCATCAGGAACTGTACAATCGCAGGTCGATTGCCGTCCTTTCAAAAGGCATCCGCTACGAGGTCGGCGGCTCAACGCTGACCAACGTGACGCTTCCGACGCTCAAGCTCCCGGATGCCGTCGGCAAATTGCTTCCCGATGCCTTCGCGGACGCGCTCGAACGCTTTTCGTTCGGCGGTCTCGGTCGGTTTACGGAACGCTATTTTTCCGGCGCGGACGTGTTTGTCATCGAAAGCTGCGGCGCTGTCGTCCTCTTCGATTTTTTGAAGAAACGTTTTCCGCAGGCGAAATTCGTCTACCGTCCGAGTGATCCGCTCATGTATGACGGTGCGCTTGCCCGACGCGCAAAGGCAGAGGAACACGTCATGCTTGGCGCGGACATGACGCTTGTCGTGAATGACGAGGGGCTTGCATTGTACCGGCGGAAAATCCCGCAGTTTGACACGCGCGTAAGGCATGCCGTTCTTCCGAACGGCGTTGACATCGCCCCGTACCGTGCGCGGCACGATGTTCCCGATCCGCTGAAAAAATCGCATACGGTTCTGTACGTGGGAGCGTGGGAAGTCGAGTGGGCGTTGCTGTTCGAGGCGGCTGCGCGGCATAGGGACTTCAACTATATTGTCGTCTGCCCGAATTTTCCCGACGAAAAAATCAGGAAACGGGTCGGCGAGATTCCGAATCTGACCTACATTCCCGGGATCAGGCCGGAAGAAGTACCCGCCTGGATAACAAACTGCGACGTGGTGATGGTTCCCTACGTAACGGATTTTTACAAAAACCGTCCGCTCGGCATAACGGCGAAGTATTACCAGGCAATGGCGGCGGGAAAGCCGATAGTCGCCTACTGCGACACACCGAAACTCGCGGAAGTCGGCGTACCGGTAACATACGGATACGAGGATTTCATGCGAGCGGTGGAGAATGCCATGGAGCGGCATGAAGCGCAGTATTCGTTCGACTTAAGCGACCGTGAATGGCCGCGCATCACGCAGCGGTTTTTGGAAATACTGCGGAAGCTGTGAAAATAAGGAGTTGAGTTTAAATGAAAAAAGTGTTTATTTATCCTGCGAACAATACGGAAAATACATACATTGATATACAACAAAAAGCCATACAGTCAGCCGGTCTTGAGGTGACTTATAACTTACGGGATTTTTTTTCGACTGATTTCTTCCTGTTAAATTGGTTTGAGACGTTAGGAGGAAAGTACGAATGGCTTGATTACATAAAGAAAACGATAAAATTGATTATGCTTGTACTGTTTCGGAAAAAGATATTGTATGTCATTCATAATAAACAGGTTCATGCAAAATACAAAGACATTTTCTCACAGAAACTCTCTGGCAAACTAATGCGAAAACTTATATCATGCTCATCAAAAATAATCATCCTCTGCGAGGAAACAAGGACTGTTATAAGCGCATTGTGCCAGGATGATAAAAAGTATTTCAATAAGATATACAAAATTCCGCATCCTAATTATATTGATACCTATCCAGTCAACAATGAACTGATTGAGAATGTTAAAAAAGGCATTTCTTTTTTGTTTTTCGGGCAGATATGCAAATATAAGAATATCGAGTTGCTTATCGATGTATTCAATGACCTTGCGGAGAATACCGATGTTTCTTTAACTATTGCGGGAAATTGCAAGGATGAAGCATATTCCGAAACATTGCGTTCTTCCATGAAAAACGATAACATCAAATGTGACTTTAGATTTATCCCTGATGAGGATGTTGGCGCATGTATAAATCGACATAGCATTCTCGTTCTGCCATATTCACTTGAAAGCAGTTTGAATTCAGGAACGATATTTTTGGCATTCAGTTACAAAAGAACAGTCATAAGCCCGCTTATCGGAACATTGAAAGAATTCGGCGATGCAGATTTCTTTTATGCATACGACTATACCAACTATCAAGAACACAAGCGCAATCTGAAAGAGGCTGTAAACCAAGCTATAAAAGACTGGCAGATAAATCAAACTGTTTTTTTCGAAAAAGGACTGGAAGCATATTACAGAGTGAAAGAAGAAAATTCCTTTGAGAAGATTACCGAATTATATAAAGGTCTTTTTCGGGAAATTGGTGGAAAAAATAGCGACTGAACTGCATAGGAAGTTTGAACACAACATCTGACCATCCTATAAAAACCACCAAACATTACAATTTGCATTTTTTGCAAAAAGCACTTGACACAATTTGCGATTTTATGATAAACTTCTTCTAAGCTTAAAAAAGCGTTGCTCCCTTAGCTCAGTCGGTAGAGCAACGGACTGTTAATCCGTGTGTCGCTGGTTCAAGCCCAGCAGGGGGCGTTGTTCATTTTATAGTAATGTAAATGTTTGAACATCGCATAGCGATTCCTTTCTGTAGATTTTGACATTAACTTCAACACCATAGTTTCAATAAATTATAATCCACATTGAATTTTTCATAAATCGGCATTTCCAAGAGACTTAATATTGTTTGGGTTATGGACAACATTAGAAACAAGTTTTCGAAAAAACTCGAAATCAAGATTTCCAAGAAGCTTGATTTTATTTATGCGAGCAAATAATGAACAAAACTTTGTGAAAAAAGTCAAAATTTATGATACCAATCGCCCGTCAATTCTAAAAGTTCATTTTTATGGGGGCTTTTCAATTTCTACAATTGTCCGTAAATCATGCGTTTGCCAAAAACTTATTTGCCATTTATTTCTTCAAACGCTTCTTTCATTGCCTCTATTTTTATTCGCCCAAATTCCATATCTGGTTCCATGAAATTTCCTTCTCCCCATTCATTCCATGATTTCAGGAAAATGATTTGATGTTCCGGGCTTTTGTCTTTGACTAATCGAAACACATCTTCAATATGTTTCTTGAAAAGTGTTTTTGAGAAGTGTGTAAAAACATTTCCTTTTCTTCCGCTTCTTGGCGTATGATCCCAGCCACAGATTATTCCCGGGTAAAGAAATTCCTGCCTGTCGGCATAGTCTACCGCATGTTTCCTTATTTTATTAAACGATGCAAGTTCCGGAATGCCGAATATCCAGCACAATTTCCTTTCGATTCTGCTCAACAAATCCCGTTGCAAGATACCATTACGTACTCGATTTGTATATACGGCATCACAACCGTTGTCAAAATAAAACTGTATATCGTCCGCCATTCCTCTTGCATGAGCCACAAAATGGATGTCTCCAAGTCCTTCTTTTTGCGCAAGTTCTCTCCATGATGATATGAAATTTCTCAAGTCGTCAAATTTGTATGGCCTGTAAATTAAGAAAAGAGGATGACCATCCACCTTTATATATCGTTTGTCTTTCAGTATTGGCAAAACTGCATAGAAGTGCTGTGTATAGTCCTGAATTCCACCATAAGTTTGCGGTAGCAACAACGTGTTTCCCGAACAATCTTTGTTCCAAAGCTTCTTTTCCCACGATTCATTTGCCCAGCCTAGGCAGAAAGGAAAATCAGGCTGCCCCGATTTTATAACATCATTTATAATATCCTGCATTAACATTCTGCCGTTTCCAAAATAATAATGTCAATAGCAAAAGCCTTCCACGCCGGCTTCTTTTGCAAGCTCCGCCTGCTGTTTTCTGACTTCTGGAAGTCTCAAGTCATAATAGCCAAGTTCTGTCGGAACTTTCGGTTGGCTGTGTCCAGGAAAAAGAGGCTTTGCCTTTCCGACATTCGTCCATTCTGTAAATCCTTTGCCCCACCACGAATCGTTTTCAGGAATGGGATGGAACTGCGGCAGATAAAATGCAATAACTCTGGGAATGCGGTTCATATAATTTCTCCGTGAATGAATTTTTCTGCATCTTCCATTTGTATTCTATTCACCATCCAACGCCTGCTTCAAATCCGCAATCAAATCTTCTTTGTTTTCAAGCCCGCACGAAAAGCGTACCAAGCCTGCGGGGATTCCGGCCGCCGCGAGCTGTTCGTCGGTCATCTGCCGGTGCGTGCTCGTCGCGGGATTGAGGCAGCAGCTCCGCGCGTCCGCGACATGCGTTTCAATCGCCGCCAATTTCAGCGATTTCATGAATTTCTGCGCCGCATCGCGTCCGCCTTTCAGCTCAAACGAAACCACTCCGCAGCCGCCGTTCGGCAGATATTTTTGGGCGAGCGCAAAATATTTGTTTCCGCGCAAGTGCGAATAATTCACCGATTCGACTTTCGGATGCGAAGCCAAAAATTCCGCCACCGCCTGGGCGTTTTCCACATGGCGCGCCATGCGGACGTGGAGCGATTCCAATCCCAAATTCAAAATGAACGCGCTCTGTGGAGACTGCGTACAGCCGAAATCGCGCATGAGCTGCGCGGTGCATTTTGTGATGAACGCGCCAGCCTTGCCGAATTTTTCGGCGTAAGTGATTCCATGGTAGGAATCGTCGGGCGTGCAAAGCCCAGGGAACTTCTCTTTGTGCGCCATCCAGTCGAAATTGCCGGAATCGACGATCGCGCCGCCAACGCACGCGCCGTGTCCGTCCATGTATTTTGTGGTGGAATGCGTCACGATGTCCGCGCCCCATTCGATCGGGCGGCAATGCACCGGAGTGGGGAACGTGTTGTCAACGACGAGCGGCACTCCGTGGGCGTGTGCGACCTTCGCGAATTTTTCAATGTCCAAAACCGTGAGCGCGGGATTTGCGATCGTCTCGCCGAAAACCAGTTTCGT